>CAXAGK010000020.1:0-19568 GCA_963968305.1 uncultured Rickettsiales bacterium
CCGCGATCAGCCGCGCCGCCGGGATGTCGTTGACCAAGGCAATGGCATGCGAATACGCACCCGACAATATCCTCGTCAACGGTTTGATGGTCGGCCGCATCGAGAGCGACCAATGGGTGCAACGCCACAAGAATGCGGGCGACAATAAGGGCTTTGATGAATGGCTTGCCGATTTCGGCAAGGGTTTACCCATGGGCCGGGTCGGCAAGGCGGAAGAGTACGCCGCGATTGCCTGCCTTTTGGCGTCTGATCACGGCGGCTACATCACCGGCACCGCCATTAATGTCGACGGTGGCCTCTGCCCCGTCGTTTAAGTTTTTTAGTAACCCCCTCACCTTAACCCTCTCCCGCAAGGGGAGAGGGAATGTTACCGAGCGGCAAGTCATAGTCCCTCTCCCCTTGCGGGAGTGGGTTAGGGGTTTCTGCCCGCCTTAAATCCGAAACCGACGACGAAAACGCCGACAGCAACCACCACACCGGTCAACAACCATCCGCCACCGTAACTCCCGGTCGCATCGACAATCGCGCCAAAAGCAGGCGGGCCGACAATCCCACCAAGATGGGTGCAGATACCGTTATATCCGACGGCGGAGCCGGTTAAACGCGGGACCACAGCTTCGACCGACATGGTTTGCATGAGCCCCGCATAACTTGCGACCGTAATGCCGAGGCCGGAGACGATCAATAGAATCGCGAAGACCGGCCAATCTTCCGACATCAGCGGCATCATCGCCAACAACAATACCGAAACAATGCCGATCCCGACGACGAGGCCTTTTCGCCTACCTCCCATTAACATATCACTGACAACGCCCCATCCGAAACGGGCGGCGGCGCTCGCAGCCTGTGCCACCCCTAGACAGAGACTGGCGAATTCCTGACTGGCCATCGCCGCATCACGGATGAACAAAGTGAGGAAGGCGAAGAAATTTCCTTGCCCAAAATTGTAGAGCAGGTTCGAGAGCGCAAAGCGCCCATAATTCATATCGCCGAACAATTCACGTAATCCCGCGAAGGGACTGGTTCGTACCTCAGGCCGTTCTTTTTGTGGTTCGGTCAATGTCATACAAGCAATGCCGAAAATCAGCGTCAATATAACGACTACGCCCAAGATCACGCGCCAATCGATAGTGGCCGCGAGGGCGCCAAAGCCGGCTGCGATCACACCGCCGAGCGGCACACCCGTCTGTTTCGCGCCCATCGCGGTCGCGCGGCGTTGCTGCGGAAACCAGTCGTAAACACCCTTCGCCGTCGAGGGATTCGTGAAAGAATAACCACTGCCCATCAACAACATGCCGAACAAAATGAAAGTTAAATTGGGCGCGGTCGCGACTACTATCGTGCCAAACGCAATCCCAATCATGGCACCAATGAGACTACGCCCCACCCCAATGCGGTCGACGAACGCCCCCGCCGGTAGAGACCAAATCGCCTGGCCGCAATAATAGGCTGTCATTACAAGGCCGACTTCGGTCGCGGTGAGATCGAGCTCCCGCTGGATCACCGGCGCCATAGCCAAAACAGACACGACATTGATCGTGCCCACCACATGCGCGCCCATCAGCATTGCGATCCGCAAGCGCCATGGGCCCTCCAACCGGTTCTCGTCGGAAAGCGTCATGACGTGCGGCGCGTTTTCTTAGTAGGGATTGGCGTCGATATCGAGGAGCGGGAATCCACTGAGCGCGTGCGGGTCGGATAAGGCCGGGGCTGGAGCCAAGTAGCTGCGGTCGACTTCCGCCAAGCTGTTGACGCCCAAGAGGCCCAGCACCTTGCTGACTTCATCTTCCAATATCTCCAGCATCCGTACGACACCGGCGGGCCCGGCAGCGGCAAGACCGAAGCCCTGCATCCGGCCCATCCCGACCGCATCGGCGCCAAGAGCTATGGCTTTCACCACATCGGTGCCGCGGCAGATGCTGCCATCAACCACGACGAGCGATCTCTTGTCGATGGCGTCGACGATCTCCGGCAGGACGGCGCAAGAACCAAGTCCGTGATCTAGTTGGCGGCCACCGTGGTTCGAGACGTAGACACCCTCGACACCGAGCTCGACACACTTCACCGCGTCCTGTGGCGTGGCGATGCCCTTGATGAAAAGCGGAATGTCGTGCTTCGATTTGAAACGCTCCAAACATTTCCAGTCGAACGTCGCCTGGTAGTTCCAATTGGCGCTGTTCCGGCGCGCCCAGGACTTTTCGAACCGTTTGGCGATATCGCGCTCACGGCGGCTGTAATGCGCGGTGTCGACGGTGATCGCGAAAGCGTCGTAGCCCGCATCGATGGCGCGCTGCGCCATCTCATCGACAAAATCGTTGCCGCCCCGGACATAGAGCTGGAAGATTTTCATGTTGTCGGCGCATTTAGCGACTTCCTCAAGGCCCGGTCCCGAGACGGAACTGAGCATGTGGCAGACGCCAAACTCCGCCGCCGCCAGACTGGAGCTGACGCCGCCGCCCGGATGAAATGACTCGAGCGAGCCGATGGGCGCCAAGATGATGGGAAGCCGCAGCTTGCGCCCCAAGAGCTCAGTCGAGCAATCGACCTTGGAGACATCGTTCAAAACCCGTGGCCGAAAGCCCCAGCAATCCAGCGCATGCCGGTTCCGCTTTAAGGTCATTTCAGTTTCGGTCCCGCCCACGAGGTAATCCCAGAGGTGCCGGGATAAGTTCAATTTCGCGCGCTGGACAATCTCGTGGAGCGTTTCAAAGTCCACATTTGGTTCGTTCGACATGTTCGGATCTTCTCGTCAGGTAAGGGGCAAAGCTCCATTACACATAGATCGCGCACAAGGCGCGACCATCGGCAAAGCCGGCTATCCCTCGGTTCAAACTATGACTTAGAAGGCAAAAGGATCAGACGTCCATCCGACGGCCGGCGAGAACGTCGAGCGCCATCGACGGCGGAGCGTCGGGTTCATTGACAAGTTCGAGTTGGGAAAACGATGGGAAACGGTCAGCGCAGAAGTGATTGTAATCCGCGACTTCCTCCATTGTCGGAATGTAGTAACCTTTCATCAGCTGCTTTCCCTTCTGCATCGTCTTCTCTATCACCGTCAATTCGCACTGGATCGGAATTCCTCTCCGAAACTTGCCATGGTGGCACAATATTTCGCATTTGGTTAACGACCGGTTAATCGAATCGTAAAATTTTTACGAATTCACTGCGGAATTTCGCCCTCAAGCATCACTCGATGCATAACCCGGGGTTGAGTCAGGTCGTAGTCCGCGTTGGCACGATGCATGGTGCAGCGGTTATCCCAGATCACGAGATCGCCCGGCTGCCAATTGTGACGGTATTGGAACCGGGGCTGGAAAGCGAATTCATATAGAGGGTCGAGCAAGGCATCGCTCGCCTCCTCATCCCAGCCGAGAATATGGTCGATCCGGTTCGGGTTGATATAGAGCGACATGCGCCCACTCAAGGGGTGGGTACGGATCATCGGGTGATCGACATCGGGGGTCTCGCCCTCCTCTTCACCGGAGCGTTTCGCGACCCAGGATTCATTACGGCGGCTGAGATATTTATGTACCGCCCGCAAACCGTCGACCCGGCCACGCAAATTCGGCGGAAGTGCGTCCAGCACCGCATAGCAATTTATGAACTCAGTATCTCCCCCCGTGACCGGCAACGTCACCGCGTGCAACAAGGTCAGGGTCGCGGGTTCGGCCAGATAGGAATCGTCGGTGTGCCAGTGCTTCGCTTGGACCAAGGGCTTGCCGCCAAGTAACGGCGGTCGGTTCGAGACGATGGAGACCTCGGGCGCGTCTTCAATTCGGTCGTTGCGCAGCACAAAGGTCTTGGGTTCACCGAATAGGCTTGAGGCCTCGGCCAATTCCGTGGGCGATAAATCCTGCCCGCGAATACAGAGGACCAAATGATCGGTGATCGCCTGGCGCAGTGCATCGCGCCCCGAGGGCGAAACGCCCGTCTTCAGATCGACGCCGATTGCCTCAGCCGCCATTTCGTCGCTCAGTGACCGAATTTCTATACCCATTGGCTCGCCTCCTAGTCCTTCACACGCTATATTACAGCAACCGCCAATCAAGGACGAGACCGTGTCTAACTCTCTCCATCAGATGACAATGAGTTATTCGGCAACCGAAGACCGGTTGCTGCTGCGTGTCAGCACGACAGCGCATCACGAGCATCAAATCTGGCTCACTCGGCGTTTCATCAACGTGTTGTGGCCGGCGCTCATTAAAGGTGTCGAAAAACAGTCACTGCCACCGGAAACAGCGGCCGCACCGACGACCACACCGCAAGTCAAACGCGCGGTGATGGCGATGCAACATAACGACGCCCTGCAGAAGACCGACATGACAAAAAAGCACGACGAGGAGAAGATCAACAAACCCTCGACGGAGAAACCGATGCTGGCCACCGGCGGGCAGTGCACACCACTGCCGACGGGAGGCATGCGGCTGAACCTGAAGACCGCGGAAAACCTGCAGATCGGATTGAATCTAAACGAACATCTGCTGCACGCTTTCTGCCATCAGATCACCTCGCTGACAAAAAAGGCTGAATGGGGCCTGGCTTTGGGCGTCGGCGATCCCAATGTCCAAGCGCCGCTGGGCGAACAGGCGATACACTGAATTCCCCGAACCGGTCACGGAACGATTGCGCTATTGCCGCGCCGACCCTACATTCCACGCCACTCCATAGGATACAGAAACAATTGCGATGACCGACACCGCGCATATCCGTAATTTCTCCATCATCGCCCATATCGACCATGGGAAATCGACGCTGGCCGACCGCTTGATCGAATTTTGCGGCGGTCTCGAGACGCGAGAGATGAAAGAGCAAGTCCTCGACTCGATGGATATCGAGCGCGAGCGCGGCATCACGATTAAGGCGCAGACCGTGCGCCTGCAATACAAGGCTTCGGACGGCGAGACTTATACGCTGAACTTGATGGACACGCCGGGACACGTCGATTTCTCCTACGAAGTCAGCCGCAGCCTGGCTGCTTGCGAGGGCTCACTCTTGCTGGTCGACGCCAGCCAAGGGGTGGAAGCGCAGACATTGGCCAATGCGTACCTCGCCATTGATGCGGATCACGAAGTCATACCCGTCCTCAACAAGATCGACCTACCGTCGGCCGAGCCCGAGCGCATCCGCCAGCAAATCGAGGAAGTCATCGGCCTCAACAGCGAACACGCCATCAATATTTCAGCGAAGACAGGAGAGGGCATCCCGGACGTCCTGGAAGCGCTGGTCAAACGCTCACCACCGCCCGTGGCGGGCGACCCGAGTGCGTCCTTGAAAACCATGTTGGTGGATTCCTGGTACGATCCCTATCTCGGCGTTGTCACCCTCGTGCGGGTACTCGAGGGCACGCTGAAGAAGGATATGAAAATCCGCATGATGGCGACCGGCGCCGTCCATCAAGTCGACCGCGTCGGCGTCTTCACGCCAAAACGGGTCGAGACCGGCGCGCTGGGCCCGGGTGAGATCGGTTATATCACCGCCAGCATCAAATCCGTTGCCGATTGCAAGATCGGCGATACGCTAACCGAGGATAGACGCCCGACCGAAACGGCGCTGCCAGGCTTCCGCCCAACCATACCCGTGGTATTCTGCGGCCTGTTCCCGGTCGATACCAACGATTACGAGGACTTGCGCGACAGCCTCGCCAAACTCGCGCTGAACGACTCCAGCCTACATTTTGAGCCGGAAAGCTCCGCCGCCCTCGGTTTCGGCTACCGCTGCGGTTGCCTGGGCATGTTACACCTGGAGATTGTCCAAGAACGCCTCAACCGGGAATTCGATCTCGACCTGATCACCACCGCGCCATCGGTCGTCTATCAGATCCACAAAAACAACGGCGATCTGATCGAATTGCACAATCCGGCGGATTATCCGGACCCGGTCGAAATCGCCGATATAGAAGAGCCGTGGATCAAAGCGACGATCCTGGTCCCGGACGATTATCTCGGCGCGGTATTGTCGCTCTGCACGGAGCGGCGCGGCGAACAGCTAGACCTGACATACGTCGGCAACCGGGCCATGGCGGTCTATCGCCTGCCGTTGAACGAGGTGGTGTTTGATTTCTACGACCGCCTTAAATCAATCTCGCGCGGTTATGCCAGCTTCGATTACGAAATGCTCGATCACGAGAAAGGTGATCTCGTGAAGGTCTCCATTCTAGTCAATGCAGAACCGGTCGACGCGCTCTCGATGATCGTCCACCGGAGCCAAGCGGAGCACCGTGGACGCCAGGTTTGCCAAAGGCTTAAGGACCTAATCCCGAGACAGATGTTTAAAGTGCCGATCCAGGCCGCCATCGGCGGCAAGGTAATCGCCCGCGAGACGATCGCCGCGATGCGCAAGGATGTTACGGCCAAATGCTATGGCGGCGACATATCACGGAAACGCAAACTGTTGGACAAACAGAAAGCCGGCAAGAAGCGCATGCGCCAATTCGGCAAAGTGGAAATCCCACAATCGGCCTTTATCGACGCGCTCAAGATGGAAGAAGCTTAGGCGTGGCCCCTTACTCTGAGCCTGTCGAAGGGTAGGTTGTCTAAGCATGAGTGCGCCACCCCTGCCGCCGGAGACGCTTTATGGAATTCCACGACATTCTCGGCACCACCGGCGTCGGCTTTATCGTCGTTATGTACGTCATGCTGCAGACGGAGCGTATTGATCCCAGACGCATGGCATTTTCGATCTTCAATGCGGTCGGCTCGATTCTGATTCTGATTTCCCTCGCGTACGAGTTCAATTTCTCCGCCGTCCTGATCGAAGGCGTGTGGCTGATCGTCAGTGTATACGGGTTGTGGAGGGCCTGGCGGAAGCACCACGCCGCGGGCTAAACCGCGCCGCTCCTCCGCAAACCCAGGCAGATTGCCGCATAGTCAGGCTCGGTATCCGGATCGAGCACACCGTGGCGGATCAAGAAATCGATGATCACTAAATTGCAATTGAACTTGAATTCATATGTGTCGCATACGACCTCGGCGACCCTTTCGACCGGCCACAGCATGAATTCCCCAACCTCGCCGTCCGCCGCCACCGGCTGAAACGTCTCGGGAAGTTCTAGATCGTAGCAATATTGCCGGTCCGGCTTCGCAGTATCTTCCGATTGGTGATTATAGTCAATCATACCGACGGCTCGAACGGTCCGGGCGATCTCCTGCGGAATGCCGGCCTCCTCGGCGCATTCCTTGATCATATTTTCCTTCAACCCCAGGCCGAGCGGTTGGCCGCCCGCGACCATGTTGTCCAACATTCCGGGATAGGTCATCTTGCCGCTGGCCCGCCGCGCGATCCACATATGCAAGCCATCGGCACGCCGCACATATCCATTCATATGCACGCCGGACGCCTGGACGCCGAAGAACGGCACCGCGCTGCGCTCAATTTGCATCAACGGTGGCAGGTGGCGGTCTTCTGAGATCGCATAGAATTCCGCGCGCGGTGCGAGAGTTGCGCCCGATGCCGCCAATTCCTCGACGACAGGGGTAACCGCCGCCGAGCGCGTCTCGAAATCGTCGAGACCGGACGCCAAAGTCACGCGCTCTTCATTGATGACGAAGACATCGGCATAAGCCGTCAATGTCTCGATGTTTTTACGATGGACCCAACCGACGGCACGGCCATCGATCTCGAACGGCCGGAAATGTGCCAGATCAAGATTGTTACAGGCGCGAATATGATCGAGATAACTCATGATAGGAGCTGAGATTTAAACCTCTCCCTCCCTTCGATCAAGGAGAACCGGGCGTCACGTCGACGGAACGCACCACGAAAATCTCCTGAAGGCACCGACCAATATAAGCCGCCAAGCTAGGATCCATCTCCGCCATCTCAATCTCCACCCGCAGCTCTTCATCAATCGTTCGGGAGCTCAGGCAAGCAGGTACCAAACCGCGTTTCGCGAAGAGTTCGACAATGCGAGAGAGCATCCCCGGGTCCGACGCCGCGAACACAACAAACCGCGTGCTTTGAGAGGTTTCGTCGGGATTTATAAAAGTAGCGTTCATTGGGTCTGAAGCGGTCGCAAACAACATCGCTTTGCTCCTAAAAACAATTTTCGATCTGGAAACGAAAAAGCCAATCCCGGCCCTAACTAGAGGACCGGGTCAATAATTCGAAGATCGATAATCGTTTCAGCGAACGTTTGCATGACGGAATACTAACACTTTTCGACGGACCGCTCAATCGACCTCCTTCAGCATTTGTTAACCTTTGCGCGTTAACTATAACCAAGGTCGATTAATTCACTGCTTGACCGGATTTCGGCAGACGTTCAGATTAACGGCCTCCAAGAGCCTCAAGGGCGAAAAATATTATGTCAAACCTGTGGATTTACTTCAGACGACCGAGTTCGGTGGTCCGCTATCGTCACGGCGGCGATACCGCGATCTATCCGATTCTGAAGCAACCAATCGTTGGAACACAGGAAGCAGTACAAGCGGCCGTGGCGGCGGGTGCCGCCGACGTGCCAGTCGTACCGGAAGACAACGTCCTTGATTTCGCCTCGGGACAACGGCGCTCCGAACGGAGCCGCCCCGCCCGCAGTCCGCGCAACGGCGGAAAACCAAAACGCCGCGAATAAACGACGCCTCTAGCAAGGTTTGCCGGCAGCGAGCCAATCCGCATATTCTGCCCTAACCATATCGTCCGGCGGGTAGAGGCCTATTGTCGAGCGGCCCTTTTCCACCTGCAATTTAATAAAGACTTCGATCCCTTCCTGCTCGACACCGTCACGCGCGACTTCATCCGCCAAATCTTTCGGAATGACGGCAACCCCATCCCCGTCACCGACGATGATGTCGCCCGGAATGACCGCAACCCCACCACAACCAACCGGCAAGCCGAAATCGATTGGCGTGTGCGCAGTAAGAGAAGCGGGTGCCGCGGGACCGGCGGCAAAGACCGGTAATCCGACCTCTGAAACAGCTGCCGCGTCCCGAATGCCACCATCAGTCACCGCTCCGGCACCACCGCGTTGCTTGATACGCTCCGCTAAAATATCCCCGAGTGCGGCGCAATCACCGACCCCTCGGGCATCAATGACCAGGACCGCGCCTTCGGGAATCGTATCTATGGCGACTCGTTGGGGATTTTGCTTATCCGCCAGTATCGCGGGCGTAGAAATATCCTCTCGCATCGGAATAAACCGCAAAGTAACCGCTTCGCCCACCATCCGTTCGGATACCGCTGCGAGCGGAGCGACGCCACGCATATAGGTATTTCGGATGCCGCGCTTCAAAAGCTGCAACGTAATCGTCGCCGTTGAAATTCGTTTCAGCGCGTCGCGCGTATCGTCATTTAAATGCCCCAATTGCCGTTCCTTCCTTTGCCTTGGTATCAACTATTTTTCTGTTCATATTCCGTTCGAAAGATTATACCGCCAATATGTCTGGATTTCTCGTTCCTCTTCTGATTTTTGCGATGCTCGCCACGCTCGGCGTGTTATTTTTTGGTATTGCGACTATGGCGCGCGGCGGCGACTTCAATCTGAAGTATGGAAATAAGATCATGCGCGCTCGGATCGTATTGCAAGGCTTAGCGTTGCTGATCTTCGCGATCATCATGGTTCTTGCGGGACGTGCTTGATGGTTCAACTGACGAAAATCTACACGCGCGGCGGCGACAAGGGCGAAACCTCACTTGGCGACGGCAGGCGCGTCGCGAAGCACGACCTGCGTGTTGAAGCCTATGGCACAGTCGACGAAGCGAATGCCGTCATCGGGTTGGTGCGCGTCGAAATCCTCCGCACTCCGGACTCCGACGACACGCTCGACCCGGCCCTTAACCGTATTCAGAACGATCTCTTCGACCTCGGCGCGGATTTGTGCACACCGGAGGACGGCCGCAGGGCGGAAAGCGCCTTGCGTATTATCTCGGCGCAAGTCGATTGGTTGGAGAGTGAAATAGACCGTATCAACGGCGCACTCGACCCACTTTCCAGTTTTATCCTACCGGGCGGCACGCCGGTCGCGGCGCACCTACATTTGGCGCGCACCGTCACACGCCGCGCGGAACGCCTGATCACCGCGTTGGCTGCAGAATCGCCGGTCAATCCAGAGGCGGTCAAATACCTAAATCGGTTATCCGATCTTTTGTTTGTTATGTCCCGGGCGGCCAATGGCGGCGGCGAGGACGACGTGCTCTGGGTGCCGGGCGGCAGCCGGTAGTCAGATCCGGGGGACGCCATGTTCACCGAAATTTACGAATGGCTCACCACATCTTGTCCGCGCGATGCGCGGAAACTGGGTTATCTGCAAGAAGCCATCGCCATTCAGGCACGCTACAAACGTCACCAGACGCGCTGGCAACCACATTTGGACGCCTCGAAGGCCGTCATTCGAGCAGCAATGGAAGGTCCCGGCAACAAACGCGTGGCGGTCATTTTAGGATCGGGCGCATTATACGACGTCCCCCTCGACGCGCTGGCGAGGACATTTGAGCGGGTTGAGTTGATCGACATCGTCCATCCAAAAGAAGCGCGCCAAATCGCCGCAGCCTATCCGAACGTGACCTTCCGTAGCGAGGATATTTCCGGCACGTCTCAGACCTTGGCGGCAATGCCGCGCCGCGTGGCGGAAGCGCCGCGTGGCGGTGCATTGCCGATACTCACGTCGGACACCGACCTGGTCGTTTCCGTCAATCTGATCTCCCAACTGGCGGAAATTCCGCAAGCGTGGCTGCAGGCGCGAACTGATATCACCGACGGCGACCGACGGTCTTTTGCGACTGAAATCGTACGCCGCCACGTGCAATGGCTTTCGGCGCTGAAGTGCCGGGTTTGCGTCATTAGCGATATCGAACGCCATTACGTCGACCAAAGCGGTACCCAGTGGGAGCCATGGGATTCGCTCCATGGCGTGGCGCTTCCGGAAAGCGGCACCGAGTGGCATTGGGACTTGGCGCCGGCAGGCGAGAGTTACCCTGAGTTGGCCATCCAGACGACGGTTCGAGGGCTGTCCAATTTCAACTTCAACGCGCCTGAAGAGGCCGCAAAATAGCCCATCGGAATTGACCCACCGGCGGAACATTCTACAATGCACCTGCGAAGCGGCCTGAAAGGGGTCCTGGGCCTCGCTTGACAGTACATATGTGCACCCCTAAGAAATGCGTCCCAACTGAATTCAAAGGAAGCTCTGACGATGAAGGTGCTCGTCCCCGTCAAGCGCGTGATCGACTATAACGTCAAAATTCGCGTGAAAGCGGATCAAACAGGTGTTGAGACCGCCAATGTAAAAATGTCGATGAACCCCTTCGACGAAATTGCCGTCGAAGAAGCCATTCGCCTCCGTGAGGCTGGAACAGCGACCGAAGTGATCGCGGTCTCCGTGGGCCCGCAGCAGTGTCAGGAAACGATCCGAACGGCCCTCGCGATGGGGGCCGATCGCGGCATTCTGATTCAGACCGACGATGAAGTGCAGCCGTTGGCTGTCGCCAAACTGCTGAAAGCGGTCGCCGACAAGGAAGGCCCTGACCTGGTGATCCTCGGCAAGCAAGCCATCGATGACGACAGCAACCAGACCGGACAAATGCTGGCGGCCCTCCTCGGCTGGAGCCAAGCGACTTTCGCCTCAAAGATCGAGATTGACGGTGGCTCGGCGAACGTCATCCGTGAAGTCGACGGCGGCCTGGAGACCCTAAAAGTCACCATGCCCTGCATCGTCACTACGGATCTTCGTTTAAACGAGCCGCGCTATGCCTCGTTGCCGAACATCATGAAGGCAAAGAAGAAACCCATCGACCAAATGGTGCCAGCGGATTTGGGTGTTGATATCACACCGCGCCTCACGACCTTGAAGGTCGTGGAGCCCGCGAAGCGCGAAGCTGGTGTCATGGTCGAAGACGTGGCGCAACTAGTCGATAAGCTGAAGAACGAAGCGAAGGTAATCTGAAGATGAGCATTCTGGTCGTCGCGGAACACGAAAATTCCGAGATTAAAGCCGCTACCCTCAACACCATTGCGGCGGGCGTCGCCATCGGCGGAGACATCCACGTCCTGGTCGCCGGTCAAGATTGCGCTGCCGCGGGTGAAGCGGCGTCGAAAATCACCGGTGTCGCCAAGGTATTGGTCGCCAATTCGGCGGAATACGCCAACGGCATCGCCGAAAACCTAACACCGCTGGTGCTGTCGCTTGCTGATGATTACGAGCACATGCTGGCGAATTCGACTAGCTTCGGCAAAAACTTGATGCCGCGTGTCGCCGCGATGCTGGACATTCAGCAAATCTCGGAGATTAGCGGCGTGACTTCCGCCGACACCTTCGACCGCCCGACCTATGCGGGCAACGCCATCGCGACAGTGCAAACCAGCGATGCGAAGAAGGTCATCACGGTGCGCGGCACGGCTTTCGATCCGGTAGCGGCGGAAGGCGGTTCCGCCAGCATCGAAAATATAGGCGCCCAAGGCGACACCGGTCTCACCAGCTATGTCAGCTCAGAGATCAGCAAGAACGAACGCCCCGAACTAACATCCGCGCGGGTGATCATCTCAGGCGGCCGTGGTATGCAGTCCGGCGATAATTTCCCGATGCTGGAGAAAGTCGCTGATCTGTTGAATGCCGCCGTCGGTGCCTCGCGCGCGGCGGTCGATGCCGGTTTCGTTCCGAACGACTATCAAGTCGGCCAGACCGGCAAGATCGTTGCCCCCGAGCTATACATCGCCGTTGGTATCTCCGGCGCGATCCAGCATCTCGCCGGCATGAAGGACAGCAAAGTCATCGTCGCAATCAACAAGGACGAAGAGGCGCCGATCTTCCAGGTCGCCGATTACGGCCTGGTCGCCGACTTGTTCCAAGCGGTGCCTGAGCTTGAAGAAGCTCTGAAGGACTAAGCCCGAACGCTTCCGACCACCGGAAAGAGAGACGGCAATGATTGAAAAAATCGGCATTATAGGTGCCGGTCAAATGGGCAACGGTATTGCACATGTGGCCGCAGTCGCGGGCTGTAGCGTGGTGCTGTTGGACCTCGACCAGCAGCAGATCGATGCGGGACTGGAGACAATTACGCAGAACTTGGCGCGCCAGGTCCGCCGCAACCTTCTATCTGAGTCCGATAGATCGGCTGCGTTCGATCGCATTTCGACGACCCTCGACTACGCGAATTTTGGAGAATGCGACTTCGTCATCGAAACCGCGGCCGAGGACGAAGCGGTTAAGCGGGAAATATTCAAGACGCTGATCCCGCATCTGAGCGAAACCGCGCTGATCGCCAGTAATACCTCCTCGATCTCCATTACTCGATTGGCGACGACCACCGACCGGCCTGAACGCTTTATCGGCATGCATTTCATGAACCCAGTGCCCATGATGGACCTGGTGGAATTGATCCGTGGGCTCGCCACCAGCGAGGAGACTTACCAGGAAGTCCGCATCTTGGCGAAGCAGATGGGGAAAACCATCTCCGTAGCGGAAGACTTTCCAGCGTTTATCGTCAACCGCATCCTGATGCCGATGATCAACGAAGCCGTCTACACACTTTACGAAGGTGTGGGCAATGTGGCGGCCATCGACCGAGCCATGAAGCTCGGCGCAAACCATCCGATGGGACCGCTTGAGCTCGCGGATTTTATCGGACTCGACACCTGCCTGTCGATTATGCAGGTGTTATATGAGGGATTGGCCGACAGCAAATATCGGCCCTGTCCGCTCTTGGTCAAATATGTCGAGGCTGGCTGGCTTGGGCGCAAATCCGGGCGCGGTTTCTACGACTATTCCGGAGAGGAGCCGGTACCGACCCGCTAACTGCCGTGCTTCTTGTGGTGCATCTGGTGATCCATTTTGTGATCGCCATGTTTATGCTGCATTTGCGTCGCGCCATGCCCCATCGCACCGGCTTTGCCGACCGCGACATCCACGGTGATTTTCCCGGCTTTCTCAAACACTAAAGTGACAGCAAAGGCTTCTCCCTGCTTTAACTTTTGATTGAGACCTTTCAGCATCACATGATTGCCGCCAGGTGCCAGCACCGCGGGCTCTACCGGATGGACTTCGATGGCCGAAATACGGCGCATCCGCATCACGCCATCCTTCATGCTATGGGTGTGTAACTCGACCTTCTTTGCGATCGGCGATTCCACGGCTATCAGTCGATCCATTCCCTGGCCCTGATTGAAGATCGTCATATAGGCGACACCGTTTCGTGCAGGCGTCGCGCGGGACCAGACATCCTTCACCATTAGGTCGCCATGCTTCGTCATATCATTCGCAAAGGCGGCACCAGAGAGAAGGAACAAAACAGAGACCGTCGTGGCCAAAAAACGCATACTTAATCTTCCCTTAAGAAGTTTTGTGATATCGTCGGTGCATACACAGACATGATCATCACTGTGAACGTAATATAGTAGAGGAAGTCGAGAATATTATGCGTCAAATCATCACGAGTGGACTTACCGCGATTTTAATTGGCGTCACTCCAGCACTTGCCAGCGAAGTGACAGTTTCCGTAAACAAAATTTCAGCAGACGGCGTCGGCACGCTGATCGGCACGATCGCATTGAAAGACAGCCACCACGGCATGATGGTAACGCCGAACTTGACCGGTTTGCCGCCTGGAGCCCATGCGTTCCATATCCACGAGAATCCGAATTGCGGTTCGGGCATGAAAAGCGGCAAGAAGGTCGCCGGATTGAGGGCGGGCGGCCATTATAATCCGACAAAGGTCGGGCAGGGAAAAGGAATGAAGCATGGGCATGGCATAACGCCCCTCGGCGATTTACCGGACATCACCGCTGGCGCAAATGGTACAGCGACGAAGGGCGTCATGACCGATAAGGTGAAGGTCGACCAAATTAGAGGGCGCGCCGTGATGGTTCATCGCTACGGCACCAACGAGGCCGGAAAGCCGAAGGGCGGCGGCGCACGTTTCGCTTGCGGCGTTATCCCGAAATAGCGGTTTTCGGCGGAGTTTGGGCAGAAGTTGTCTGCTTCGTGTAGTACCGAATAAGGCCTTCGACCTCGGGTGTGTCCCACTCGGCAATGCCTTCCAGCTTACCAACAATGCGGCCCTCGCGGTCCAGCAGGAAGCTGGTTGGCAAGCCCCGCACTTTAAACGCCCGCATCATGGCCATCTTGCTGTCCACATAAAGTGCAAGATTGGTTGTACCGAGTTTCTTGAGAAATGGTTTCGCGCTCGCGACGCCACCTCTATCTTCGTTTACGGCGACGACGGTGAAGTCTTTACCGCCAAGCTTAGCTTGCAGCTTGTCGATACCGGGCATCTCACGGACACAAGGCGCACACCACGTCGCCCAGAAGTTGACCAGCACGACCTTGCCCTTGAAGTCTGAGAGAAATACCTGTGATCCCGCGCCATTCAATAGAGGCACCCGGGGCGCTGGCAGCGGGTTGTCGATCACGGTAAATTGTTCCATCCAGCCCGTGCGCGGCGGCCCCTTGTCGGCAAGGGCCGTTTGTAGGACAAGAACGGGAAACATCGCCAGAACCGCGACGAACGCTAAGAATAGGTATCGACCTTTGGACAACTCTCACTCTCCCGGTACGCCGTTATGAGCAGCAATACCATGTGGGGCGGACGCTATGCCGCCGGACCGGCGGAAATCATGGAGCGCATCAATGCCTCCATTGATTTCGACCGTCGACTCTACGCCCAAGACATCGCCGGATCGAAGGCGCATTGCCGCATGCTGGTCGACTGCAAAATCATCACGGCCGCCGACGGCGATGCTATTTTGTCCGGATTGGACGCCGTCCTCAAGGACATCGAGGCGGGCGACTTCGAATTCAAGACGTCGCTCGAAGATATCCACATGAATGTCGAAGCGGCACTCGCGGATCGCATCGGCGAAGCTGCCGGGCGGCTGCATACGGGCCGGAGTCGTAATGACCAAGTGGCGACCGACTTCCGCCTCTGGGTGCGCGACGCAATCGATATGCTCGACGAGCAACTTCAAAACCTGCAACGAGCCTTGATTGAGAAGGCGGAAGCGCATGCGGATACGGTCATGCCCGGCTTCACACATCTGCAATCGGCCCAACCGGTCACCTTCGGCCACCATATGCTGGCCTATGTGGAAATGACCGGGCGTGATCGGGGCCGCTTCGCGGACGCCCGTAAGCGAGTCAACGAATCCCCGCTCGGCGCGGCAGCGCTCGCCGGAACTGCCTTTCCTATAGACCGGCACGCGACGGCAGAAGCTCTGGGTTTCGACCGCCCGTTGGCAAATTCCCTCGATGCAGTCTCGTCACGAGATTTCACTCTGGAATTTCTCGCCGCCGCCGCCATCGCCGCGACCCATATCTCGCGTCTTGCAGAGGAATTGGTACTTTGGGCGGCGCCTCAATTCGGCTACATCCGGTTGTCGGACGCCTTCTCGACAGGCTCCTCCATCATGCCGCAAAAGCGGAATCCCGATGCCGCCGAGTTGGCCCGCGCCAAGACTGGGCGGATTCTCGGAGCGTTCACGGCCCTCACCGTCGTGATGAAAGGTCTGCCGCTGGCTTACGGCAAGGACATGCAGGAAGACAAGGAGCCGACCTTTGATGCGACTGATAGCCTATCGCTCGCCATTGCAGCGATGGCCGGGATGATCGACGATTTGGAGCCCAATGCAGACGCCATGCGGGCGTCGCTGAAGGACGGGTTCCCAACGGCGACCGATATTGCGGATTGGTTGGTCCGGGAGCTCGGCCTGCCGTTCCGCACCGCCCATCACGCCACGGGCCGCATCGTCTCCCTCGCGGAGGAGCGCGGGTGTCAATTAGAGGAACTGCCCCTCGACATCATGCAAACGGTGGAATCCGGTATCAATGAAGGTATATATTCCGTCCTATCCGTCGACGCGTCGGCCAACAGCCGCACGAGTTTCGGCGGCACGGCGCCCGATATGGTGAAGGCGGCGGCCAAAACCGCGAGGGAGCGTTTCCTGTGAATAGATTGATATTGCTGTCCTTTATCGTAGCGCTATTGGCGGGACCACTGGCAGCCTGTGGCAAGAAAGGCTATCCTAAGTATCCGAAAGAATCGCCTTACCCTAGAACCTACCCGAAATCGTAATGCGCGCGTTCGATTACAAAAACGGCGTGTTGCACGCCGAAGGCGTTTCGCTTGTCGAGCTCTCGGATCAGATCGGCACGCCCTTCTATTGCTATTCCGAAGGCGCCATTTCGGGCCAGTACAATGCCTATGTCGCCGCGTTCGCCAATCAGGACGCCCAGGTTTGCTATGCGATGAAGGCGAACGACAATTTAGCCGTTCTGCGCACCTTCGCAGAACTGGGCGCGGGCGCCGATGTGGTCTCTGGAGGCGAATTGGTGCGGGCACTGACCGCAGGCATACCCCCCGCAAAGATCATCTTCTCCGGTGTCGGCAAGACGGTGGACGAGTTGGCACAAGCCCTCGATGCCGGGATTATGCAGATCAACGTCGAATCGTTTCCGGAAATGGAAGCCTTAAGCGCGATCGCCGAAGCGCGTGGTGCGGAAGTCGAGATCGCCATCCGTATTAATCCCAATGTCGACGCCAAGACCCATGAAAAAATTGCTACCGGCCGCAAGCAGGATAAGTTTGGGATCGATATCGAGAATGCGGTTGATGCTTATCGCCGCGCAGCGGACTTGCCGGGCCTAAAACCGGCCTCCGTTGCCGTGCATATCGGCTCGCAACTCACCTCCCTAGACCCGTTCCGGGCGGCATTCACCCGGGTCGCCGAACTTGTCGGTATTTTACGGGCAGAAGGGCATGATATTCGCCGGGTCGACCTAGGTGGCGGCCTCGGCATCGACTATGACGGCACCGAACCGCCGTCGCCTGCCGCCTACGCTAAGGTCGTGAAAGAGACCGTCGGCGGTCTTGGATGCCGCGTTTTGCTGGAACCGGGTCGGAATTTAGTCGGCAATGCGGGGATTCTGGTCAGCCGTGTCATTTACAGGAAGGACGGTGACGATCGCGATTTTGTGATCGTCGACGCCGCCATGAACGATTTGATCCGCCCAGCCCTTTACGAGGCGCATCATGGCATTCGCCCAGTCGCGGAACCTGCGGTCGGTGCCAATCTCCAAGCCGTGGATGTCGTCGGCCCAATCTGTGAGACCGGCGATACCTTTACTCGCGGACGCCCCTTGCCGCCGCTTACCGCCGGTGACCTGCTGGTGTTCGATAGCACCGGTGCCTATAGCGCGGTGATGGCCTCCACCTATAACGCCCGCACGCACGTGCCCGAGGTGTTGGTCCGGGGCGATCAGTTTTCGATTGTTCGCGCCCGTCAAAGCATCGAAGATATGTTGCGCGCCGAATCTTTTGCGGAATGGCATTCTCCCACCGGATAGGTCCGCCGCGCGGAAGGTGCGCCATGGAACCGACACATACCGATTTGCGATTGATCTTCTCGTGGTTGTCCCTCCTTTGGGAACGGCTGTGGCGCGCCCTGTGGCCGAGTTTGGGCGTTTTGGGCTTCGCCATCGTCCTAGCCCTGTTCGATCTGCCGACATGGATACCTGCCTGGCTCCACGCAGTATTGCTTGTCGTGGGTGTTGTCGCATTGGCCGTCGCCTTACGACATGCCTTCGGTCATTTGCGCCTACCAACCCAGCAAGCCGCCATTCGACGGCTGCAAGATATCAATGATTTAACGCATCGTCCGCTCGAATCCTTATCGGACGAATTGGCCGAAGAACTCGGCAATACGGAAAGCCGTGCATTATGGCGCCTGCACCGCGCGCGGATGGAAGCACAGACCTCCTCCCTGCGGGTCGGCATACCACATCCGCGCCTGATCGAGATCGATCGGTTGGCCCTCCGGGTCGGTCTGGGCGTGTTGTTGATCGCCGGCCTATTTGCTGCCGGTAGCGAAGCGCCGAAGCGTCTCCAGCGGGCGCTGGTGCCGCAACTGGCCCTATTTGCGCCGCCTAAGCCGACGGTCATAGACGCGTGGTTGACGCCACCGAGCTATACAGGCATCCCCCCGGCATTTCTGGCGGGGCCCAATGCCGAGTCGAAGAGTTTCGCCAAAGCGCCTGTCGGCACGATATTTTCCATTCGCGTGTCGGGGGGCGACGGCACGCCTAGAATTATTCGAACCCGCTCGCAGGTGGACGCCAAGTTCCTCGACGGAAAGACCTTTGGCGCGGATTTAACGCTGAGCGAAAGTGAAACCATCGCAGTGGCGATAGAGGACAACGTTATCGCCGAATGGACCTTACGGGCCACCCCAGACGCGGTTCCCGTTACCGCTTTCCTATCGACACCGAGTGAGGGCCGCGGGAATGTTTTGCGAATCAGTTTCCGCGCGAGTGATGATTACGGCCTGACCGGTGTGCGCGCTGTCATTACCCGAGATCGGAAAAACAAACCACTGAAGGCGGACGCCAAACGGGAAAATCTCGACCTGCCATTGCCGCGCCTCGGCGCGAAGAAAGCTGTCTCCTCCGGTTATCACGACATGACGCCGCATCCGTGGGCCGGTCTGCCGGTCCGAGTCCATATAGAGGCAACTGACGCGGCAGGCCAGGTGGGCCGAAGCGGCGCTATCCGCATCATCTTGCCTGAACGGGAATTCACCCACCCCGTCGCCCGGGAAATCGTCGTCGAACGCCGCAAATTGATCGCAGAGCCAGACGACGCGGCATTGG
>CAXAGK010000021.1:0-18862 GCA_963968305.1 uncultured Rickettsiales bacterium
AGGTGAACCGGTTCCGGGCAGATTTGGAAGCTTTCGAAGCGACGACGGGCAAGCCGCTCGATTTTCCCGAACGTTCGAAATCCTATCTGCTGTTCGATTGGGCGGACGCCATCGTCCACCATCCGGCAGTATTGGACGCGGTCGAAGATGTGATCGGCCCCGACATTCTGGTCTATCACACGACGATGAACATTAAGGAAGCGCGTAACAAAGCCTATATTCCGTGGCATCAGGATGACGATTATTTCCATCTCGATCCACCGGAACATGTGACCGCCTGGGTGGCGCTCTCCGAAGCCTCGGAAGACGCCGGCTGCATGCGGATGATACCGGGGAGCCGGACCGACGGGCTCCTCCCCCATGCGGAAAAACCGGAGAAGGATCACCTGATCCGCCTCGGTAAGGCGATCCACGACCGCTTCGGCGAAGATGACGGCGTCGCGGTGCCGCTCAAGGCGGGCGAGATGTCGCTGCATCACACCCACACCATTCATTCGTCGGGCGCGAACCATAATGACGATCGTCGAATCGGGTATGCGGTCAGCTATGTCCCGGCGCATGTCCGACCATTAACCGACCCGCGCACCAGCGTATTGCTCGCGCGCGGCCAAGACCGGCACGGTTATTTCGAACACGAGAAAAGATTAGCCGTGCCGTTAAGTGAGGCGGCGCGCCAAGCACATACCGATGCCTACAAGAGATATACAGCGGCGACGGGTATTGCGGTCTAAACCAGCGATACGGTTTTGCCGAGCGACGTCAGACGAAAGCTTCCGAACTTGCGCTCAGCCAGTTTCATTTCTATCAAGGTCTTTATGTCGTCTTCGGAAACTTTTTGTTGCATCGATCCTTTCTACAGCAACTGAGTCGAATTCCTTAATTGCAACGGCAATCCGGATTTAATTTTCCGGGCATGCCGGAATTCTTCCGCACGATCAATGCTTCGCTGATCTTCTAATATCGCCACGCCGATATCTCCCCAACAACAAAATGTCGCGACTAATGAAGTATTTAACACAACATCTGCTCAAGATTAAAGCATCAATTGATTAACGAGCCATTAATTTATGGAATTCTTAACTGATCGCGGCGCTATTTACTCAATATGTAACCGCAGTCCCCGATCCGCCATCGACAGCAATCGCCTGGCCAGTCACGATGCTCGCTAGGGGCGAACAAAAGAACAATACGGAATGTGCAATATCGTCCGGATCAATCAACCGCCCCAGCGGAATTTCCGCCACGGTTTCCGCCGCGATCTCGTCGTAGCTGACCCCGGCATCCTGCGCCCGGCGCTGAAAATTCCCTTTCATGCGGTCCGTGACTGTCATGCCCGGATGAATGCAATTCACGGTGATATTGTCGGGCCCCAGATGGGTCGACAGCGATTTCGTAAAGTTGGTGGCCGCCGCATTGACGACTCCATTGGTCGGGCGCAAAGCCGCCACGATCCGCGCCGTCATGCCGGTGATATTGACGATCTGCCCACCGCCTACCGCTTTCATGTGCGGAATCACTTCGCGGGCGCAGCGGATATACGACATCAGTTTGACGTCGATATGTTGCTGCCAGTTCTCGTCCGACTGCTCGTCGAAAGGCGCGCTGACGGAATAGACCGCATTATTCACCAAAATATCGATCCGCCCGGCGGCCTCGGCAGCCTCGGCAACAAAGCGCTTTATGTTCGGATACTCGCGCACGTCAGCGACAATCGGCCATGCCTCGACACCGAGTGCCCGAATCTCCGCCGCCGTCTCATCCAAGGTTTCTTGTGTCCGCCCGCACAGCGCCACATTGGCCCCTTCGCGTGCCAATGCCAGAGAGACCGACTTTCCAATCCCACGCCCGCCACCGGTGACGAGGGCGACTTTACCTTTTAGATCGAATTGCATGGATACATATTCCCCAAATTGTTGGCCCGCTCACCCTTCACCCATAGATAGGCTCACGATGAAGGACAGCGGGTGAGGTTGAACCGTTACAATTCAGAAACCTCGCCCTGAGCCTATTGAAGTGTGGCAGTATTCGCATCACGCCGTGGCGTGCAGCTCCGCAAGGGCTTCTTTGACCGCGTTCAGCGTGAACTCGACATCCTCATCCGTGTGGGCCAGCGACACGTAGTATTTGTTGCCGCCCTTGATAATGCCCCGCGCGCAGACCGCCGCGTTGAATTTGGCCTGCGCCGCGGTGTCGACCCGGGTCAGGGTGCGGTAGTCGCGCACGTCCTCTTTCGTGAAAAACACATCAAAGAGTGGCGGCTCACCCACAACCTGCGCCTTGGTGCCGGTCTTCTCTAGCAACTCTGTAATGCCGTCCTTCAATTTGCGGCCCGTCGCGTGCAGACGGTCATAGGCACCCGGTTCCCGCAATACGCGGAGCGTGGCACGGCCCGCGGCAGCGGCGACGGGGTTGCCCGATAGCGTGCCGATCTGTTGCATGAACTCGTCCTCGGCGACCCGCGACGCATCGAAATGCGCCATGATAGCGTCTTTGCCGGCGATGCAGGCCAATGGATAGCCACCGCCGACCACCTTGCCCAAAGAGCACATGTCGGGCACGACGCCGTAATATTCCTGCGCCCCGCCATAAGCGAACCGAAAACCGGTGACGACTTCGTCGAAAATCAAAACGACGCCGGTTTCCTCCGTAACCTCACGCAGCGCCTCCAGGAAACCAGGAGCGGGCGGGATCAGCCGTTGGAAGGCCTCGACGATAACGGCGGCCAATTCTTCTTGATGCTCGCGGATAAGGGTCACTGCCGCGTCAATATCGTTGTAAGGTGCAATCAGCATCTCCTGCTGGACCTTCTGCGGAATGCCCGCCGAATCCGGGATCGCTTGGGGGAAGTTGCCGGGCCGCTTTGGCGCCATGCTCATCAAGGCGTAATCGTTCATGCCGTGGAAGCCGCCCTCGAATTTTAGGATCTTGTCGCGCTTGCGATAGGTCCGCGCCGCCCGCATGGCGTAAAACGTTGCCTCGGAGCCGCTCGAGACATAGCGCACCTTGTCGGCGCAGGCGACCGCATCGACAATGTCTTCTGCCAGCAGGATGCCCTGCTCGTTATTGGAAAAGAACGTCGAGCCCTTGGGTGTCTGCTCTTCGACCGCCGCCAGGACTTCCGGATGACAATGGCCGATCAGCATCGGGCCGGAGCCGAGTAGATAATCGACATATTCATTGCCACTGACGTCCCAGACATGCCCGCCCTCGCCGCGCCGGATGACGACGCCTGAGCCTTCATTGCCGAAACTTCCGGCAGGCAGAACCTTCGCCGCCGTATCTCTTAGTATACGCTCTTCTTCGCTTAGGATTTTCTCGGCCATGATTTCTCTCCCTCATTCCATTTCCAATGAGTTTAATATCAAATTCGGAGAGGACGAGGGTAAATCGTGCAGGGTCTTGCCCGAAGCGCCAACGAGCAGACTTTATTGGCCAAGAGAATTCGGAACAGGGGAAACGCCATGATCAATAAATTCACGACGGTTTACGCGGGCCATATCGATATGCCGGACCGGGGCAAAGAATCGACTCCGGCCAATGAGCGGCGTTTCTCCGACGAGGAATTGCGCGGAGTCTTCGGCAAGCTAGAGCGGGTCACGCAGACCATGGATAAGCTCGGCTATCATTCGATGTGGATGGCGGAGCATCACTTCCAGCACGAAGGCTACGAGGTCATCCCGAACAACCTGATGGCGGCGGTGCATCTCTGTCATATCACTGAGCAGATCAAGATCGGCTGCGGCTTCAACATTGCACCGATGTGGCACCCTCTGCGCTTGGCCGAAGATTACGCTCAAGCGGATATCATGACCAAGGGCCGCACCATATTTGGCGTCGGGCGCGGTTATCACAGCCGCGAGGTCGAAACTTTCGGCAATCCGATCATCGATCAGGACGCAAACCGGGATCTGTTCGAGGAACAATGCGAGGTCATCTTCAAAGCGTTCAACGAGCAATCATTCTCACATGTGGGCAAGCACTACACGATCCCGGCACAGGTGCCCTATCGCGGCTATGACCTGAAGGAAATCACCATGGTACCGCGCCCGGTCAATCTGCCGGTCGAAGCATGGCAGCCGGTCGTCAGCGCCAAGCCGCGCGGCCTCGATTTTATGCATAAATACGGCCTCAAAGGGTTTATCGGCGGCGGTGCCGCGACACTCGAGGCGGGTCCGATCATCGCCTATCAGGAAGCTGGTCGACGCGCCGGCAAGGATTTGAAACTCGGTGAAGGCCTCAATATCGGTCTGCATATGTATCTTGGCGAGACCCGCGAGCAGGCGATCAAGGAGATCACACCACTGTTCGAGGAACACGCCAAGATGTTCGGCCCCTTGGGATTCCTTCCTGGCGTCACGCCGGAACAGCTCGATATTATCGCGCAGCGCGGCGACTGGTACGCGCAGGGCGTGCCGAACGTCGAGGATTACATGGACATGGGCGCATGGTTTGCGGGCACCTCGGAAGACCTGATCGAATTGATCAAGGGCTTCGAGGAGCAGTTCCCCGGCCTCGAATACATCAATCTCTCGATGCCGATGTGCACGCCGGAATCCGCAATGCTGGAGCAATACACCAAGATCGCAGAAGAGGTGATGCCGCATTTCGGCGGTGGGGAGAACGCCAAAGCGGCGGCAGGGTAAAGGGCGACAGCATTGCACGCAGGTGGCCAAGACAGAGATATCTGGCGAATTACTAATGTGGAACGGCAAAGTCCGCTACACCGCGACGCTCCTCTCTGGCTTGAAATTTTCGGAATAGACGGGCCCGCTTCCATCGTCATGCATTTGCTTGCAGAACAAGCCGCGCAAGGGTGAAACTAACGCACAAACCTGCACGCCAGCGAACGGTAAAGGGAAGGACAGTTGAATGTCTGGAGCCGCAATAAAAGTAACCGATAGAACAAATGAGATTGAAGTCACACGCCTCGGCCGAAATCTCAGCGCGGAGATCAGTAACCTCGACCTCTCTCAACCGCTTACGAATAGCGAATTCGCAGTAGTTCACCGGGCATTCCTCGAGAACGAAGTCTTGGTGCTCAGAGCTCAAGACATCACGGCGCATGACCAACTCGCCTTCGGTCGATTGTTCGGTGAACTCTCCGTGCATCCCTTCTCGCCCACTCTCGACGGTATTCCCGAACTCATCATTCTCGACAACCATCGGGACAATCCACCGCACCTTACAGACAGATGGCACAGTGACGAGACTTTCCGCGAGACGCCGCCGATGGCGACGATCCTGCGCTCAACAATCACGCCGCGCCTTGGCGGCGACACCATGTTTGCCAGCATGACAGCCGCGTTCGAAGGCTTAAACGACGAGATGCAGCGGCTGGTCTCGGGTCTCGAGGGGGTTTTTGATTTCAAACCGTTCCGCACCCTGTTCGGCGACGACCCAGACAGCAAGAAACGCCTGCGCGAGATCGAGGACAAATATCCGATCCGCACCCACCCGGTTGTTCGCGTTCATCCGGAGAGCGGCCGCAAGAGCATCTTCGTCAATCCACAGTTCACCATCGGCATCAAGGGAATGAAGGACAGCGAGAGCGCCGCCTTGCTGACCATGTTGTTCGACTTGGCGAAAGTACCCGAGTATCAGTTCCGCCTCCACTGGGAGCCCAATACGATGGTAATGTGGGATAACCGCTGCGTCTTGCATTACGCGATCCACGATTACTATCCGCAGCGCCGCCGCATGGAGCGCGTCACCATTGCCGGCGACCGGCCCTTTGGTGTGGACGCCCCGTATGAAGGGCCGCATATCGGACGCGCTGAAATAGAACTTTCCGAACAGGACACACCGCCGCAAGATGGCAAGGCACCCGTTCGCAATTTCAAACGATAAATCAATCGGCGCGCGTTGCCTGCCGCGTCACTAAAAAACGGAAGAACAGAATGACCGATACGCTGAGAGGCGCCGATATCGTCGCCCGCACCTTGGACCGCGCCGGAATGCACCAGATCTTCACGCTGTCCGGTAACCATATCATGGAAATATTCGACGCCACGATCGGCACGAAGATCAACCTGACCCATGTGCGCCAAGAGGGTGCCGCCGTGCTGATGGCCGGCGCGTGGGCGGAACTGACCGGCAATGTCGGCCTTGCAATGGTGACCGGTGGTCCCGGGCACACCAACGCGGTCGCGGCACTCTGCACGCCGCTGGCCTCGGAAATGCCGATGGTGTTGATCTCCGGCCATGCGCCGACGAGTGAGCTCGGGCGCGGCAGCTTCCAGGAACTGCCTCAAGCGGAAATGGCAGCCACGGTGACAAAGGCGTCCTGGATGGCGGAATCGGCAGCGGAAGTCGGCTATGACCTAGCGCTCGCCATCAAGATCGCCGCGTCGGGTCGGCCCGGCCCAGTACATCTGAGCCTTCCGTCGGATGTGTTGGAAGGAATTGTCGAGAACGACCCGATCCTCTGGCCCAGCGAGGAAGATTTCACGCCGGATACACAGCCTTTGTCGGACGTGGCGGCCGACGCGGTTCTCGCCGCCCTCGATGCCGCCGAACGGCCGCTGATCCTGGTCGGCCCGCATATGTGCACGGCAAAGGGTCGGGCGGCACAACGTGCCCTCGAAGCGAAACTGAATGTGCCGGTCGTCGGCATGGCGAGCCCGCGGGGATTAAACGATCCGTGCCTCGGCGCTTTTGCGGAAGAATTACAGAAAGCCGACCTCATTGTGTTACTCGGCAAGCCGCTCGACTTCACGGTTAAATTCGGCGACGCGCCGTCCGTCGATGCCGATTGTAAATTCGCGGTCGTCGATCCCGATATCGACCTAATCGAGCGGGCATCCACCAGCAAAGGTGCGCGTCTGATCCACAGCGCGGTCGCGGACTCGCATCCAGCGGCCGCCACCTTGACCAAGCGCGGACGCGATGTCGGCGACACCGCTTGGCGAGAGGCGGTGCACGCTGCCATCACCCATCGCCCCGATGCATGGCAGGACATTACCGGCCAGCACGAAGGCACGCTGCATGCGCTCGACCTGTGTCGAGGTGTCAAAGGGCTGATGGAGCGCAACCCAAACGCTGTGTTGATCATGGACGGAGGTGAGATCGGGCAATGGGCGCAAGCAAACTTGGACAGCGAGCGCCGTATCACCAACGGTGTCGCCGGATCCATTGGCGCCGCCACGCCCTTCGCATTCGCGGCCCGAGTCGCGGAGACGAACGACCCGGTCATCACCATCATGGGCGACGGAACCTTCGGCTTTCACATGGCGGAGTTCGATACCGCCGTGCGCAACGGCCTTCCGGTCGTCGCAGTGGTCGGCAATGACGCGTGCTGGAATGCGGAGCATCAAATCCAAATCCGCGACTACGGCGAGAACCGCGCTCATAGCTGCGAGCTGTTGCCCGCCCGTTACGACCAAGTCGTTGAAGCAATAGGCGGCCACGGCGAGTTGGTCACTAAAGCCGCCGATCTTCCCGCAGCGCTCGACCGCGCCTTAGCGAGCGGCAAGCCCGCTTGCGTCAACGTCATGATCGAAAGCGTGGCGGCCCCAATTGTGCGGCGCTCATAAATGAATTGTTTATTAGCTTTTGCTTGTTAATTATCTTTCATTACATGCTGCCCCATCTGTCACGGCATATAACCCACAAGGATAGTCTCAATGAAAAAGACACTCATTGCCGCCACAACCTTTGCTCTTATGCTGGTGTTCAGTACTGCGGCGCCCTTCGGAATTTCATATTCTGATGGCATCCAACTAGCCGATTAAGCCGCCGCTGCTGGAAGCCATAAGTAGATAAAGGATAAGAAGAAAAAAGATAAGATGAAAGATTAAGAAGGGCAAAAAAAAGAAGCCTGCCCCACGGTAGCAGATACTAAATCAGGTAAGATCAAGGGGCGGCAATCAGCCGCCCCTTTTTTATATCCAAAAATCGATATCGCCTGATTCGGTCGCCCCCGATAGCTTGATGACCTAACTACTATGTCACGAGGGCGGCCGTATGATTATTTGGCCGCGCCTTACTCTCGGGAGCGAGCCATGAAAGCAGCGATCAGAACACTCGATATCGACGCGATGATCCGGTTCGGCTCCGAAAAGCCAATACGCCGGGATATCGCGCAGTTACCCCAGATCATTCCACAATTAGCCTGTTTCGAATTGCGACAGGATGAAATTGTCGTCGTCATGATAGGCGGCGGGCGCTATTCCATCGACGCCAAAATCGAAAAGGAATTTTAAAGACATGCCGAAGATTGCGCTCATCCACGCCACTGTCGTCTCCATGGACCCCACGGAAAAAGCCTTCGCGGACCTTTGGCCCGAAGCGAAGACATTTCATCTACTCGACAGCAGCCTCTCTACTGACCGTGCCGCAGCGGGGGAGCTGACGGAAGAGCTATCGAACAGGATCATCGGTTTGGCCGGATACGCCGCTGCCCGCGGTGTTGACGGTGTCCTGTATTGCTGCTCCGCCTTCGGCCCCGCGATCGAGGCTGCCGCAGGTGCGGTTCCGGTCTCCATTCTGAAACCGAATGAGGCTATGTTCGACAGCGCGTTGGATATCGGCGGCGACGTCGTCATGCTGGTAACCTTCAAGGATTCCATTGCGTCGATGGAGCAGGAGTTCTCCGACATGAAATCGGCGCGCGGCAGCGACGCCACACTGCGAAGCGTGCTGGTTGAAGGGGCACGCGATGCCATCGACCGGGGCGACGCGGACACTCACAATCGATTGATTGCGGAAGCCGCCGCCGGTATCGGCGCATGTAGCGCGATCCTGCTGGCCCATTTCTCCATGGACCGAGCGCGCGCAGGTGTCAGCGCCACGGTCGATGTACCTGTCCTCTCGCCACCGTCCGAGTCCGTCGCACATCTATCGAAGACACTGTAGCGCATTCATCGGGAGCGAAATCATGGCGAAACATATGGTGGTCGTCCTCAGCGAGCCGGTCGAAGGCCGTGAAGCGGAATTCGACGACTGGTATGAAAATACCCACATCCGCGAAGTGCTCGCGAGCACTGGTTGGAAGAACGCCCAGCGCTTCGTGTTGACGGCGGAGAAAGGCCAAAAATGCCCGCTGCAGCACCTTGCCCTTTATGAGGCCGAGGCAGAGAGCGGGGAAGGTGTTGTCGCTACACTGGACGCAACCCGCGACCAACGAGAGCAAAGCGACAGTTTCAATTGGAAACGCGCGGGGCTTTGGGTCTTCTCCGAGACCGGCCCCAAACACGAACGGGACAGCGGTTAATGGCCGTCGCGTTTACCTGCGAGAAGAACCCCGCCACGGGCACCCGCGGCATGGTCTCCACCAGCCATCCTCTGGCCTCGGCGGCAGGTGCCGAGATGATCGCGGCCGGTGGAAATGCTATCGATGCGGCTGTCGCCTCATTGTTCGCACTGACCGTGGTGGAGCCGATGATGGTCGGCATCATTGGCGGCGGCTTGGCGCATATCCGCTTGGCCGACGGTAGCCATCGGATCCTCGACGGATTGGGCCGCGCCCCGCTCGGCGCGGCACCGGACGTCTATCGGACTGTCTCCGACACCATGCCCGATTATCTGGAGACCGAAGGCCGCGAGAACGCTATCGGCCCGAAATCAGTCGCGGCACCCGGAAGCCTGAAAGTCTGGTGCGAGATGTTGGCGCGTTTCGGCACCTTCTCCCTTGCCGATGTCATGGAACCGGCGATCCACCATTCAAGCCGTGGCTTCACCGTGACCCCTTATCTTTCGGAATGCATCGATGAAGCACTGCAAGGACTGATCCTCGATCCTGCCATCGCCGCCGTCTATCTCGATGGCGGCAAACCAGTCCCGGCGGGCACGCGGCTCGCGACCCCGGATTATGCCGAGACCTTACGGACCATCGCCAAGGAGGGACCGAACGCGCTCTATGGCGGCGTGGTCGGACAAGCCATCACCAATCACATGGCGAAGACCGGTGGATTGCTGGCAATGGAAGACCTCACTGCCTACCGAACCATCGAGCGCGACGTTGTGCGCGGCGCTTATCGCGGCGTCGAGATCGTCGGCCCACCGCCGCCATCATCGGGCGGCGTCCATGTCATCCAGATGCTGAACCTGTTGGAAGGTTTCGACATCGGTGCGATGGGTTTCGGTTCGCCCGAGTCTCTGCACCTCATTCTCGAAGTGCTGAAGATCGCGTTTGCCGACCGCAAGGTCGCGACGGCAGACCCAGATTTTGTCGATGTTCCCGTCGAGCGCTTGCTCTCAAAAACTTATGCGGACGAGCGCCGCCCCGATATCGACGTCGATCGCGCACAAGAGTGGTCCGCCGGGGTGGCGCTGCCAGAATCTCCCAACACCACCCATATTACGGTGGCGGATGGCGACGGTAATGTCGTCGCCGCGACACAGACCATCAATGCGACCTTCGGCGCGCGCATCATGATCCCCGGCACCGGTATCGTGCCGAACAACTACATGCATGTCTTCGACCCCCATCCGGGTAACGCTCTCTCCATCGCGCCCGGTAAGCGGGTCACCACATCGATGTCGCCAGTCATGGCGGTGCGTGACGGGAAACCAATACTCGCCTTGGGATTGCCAGGCGGGTTGCGCATCTTTGGCGCCGCCATGCAGGCACTCGTCAACAAAATCGATCACGGCATGTCGGTGCAGCAGATGGTCGAGGCCCCGCGCATTTGGACCCAAGGCCACGGGGTAGAAATCGAGGATGATTTCCCAGCGGACGTCGAAACCGCGCTCGCCGCCACGGGTCACGAGCTGACACGGGTCCCCCATGTGGGCGGCGGCATGAACGCCATCGAATTCGATACGGACGGCCGAATGACCGGCGCATCCTGCTGGCGGGCGGATGGCACGCCGGTCGGGCTCGGCGGTGGATATGCGCGTGAAGGTGCGCGCTTCTGGCCTGATCAACACGGGAGGTAGGCGATGAAGAAAAACATTTCATTCTATAGCGAGAGCGTAAAGCTCGACGGCGATCTGTACTATCCAGACGACATGAAGGACGGCGAGCAACGCGCGGGTGTCGTACTCTGTCACGGCTATACCGGGGTGAAGGACCTCTACCTGCCGGATAATGCGCGGGTTCTAAACGAAGCCGGATACATGGTCATGACCTTCGACTTTAAGGGCTGGGGCAAAAGCGAGGGCGCCCGCACGCGCCTCGCTCCCTATAGCCGGGTCGCGGACGTGCAATCGGCGATGACCTTCCTACAAATCCAACCAGAGGTCGACGAAGACCGCATTGGCATCTACGGCACCAGCTACGGCTGCGCCACCGTGGTCTGGGTCGCAGCCCATGACGAGCGCGTAAAATGCACGGTCGGCGTGGTCGGCATGGGACACGGAGCCCGCTGGATGCGCAGCGTACGCCGCCCCGACGAATGGGTCGACCTGTTGGAGGTATCGAAGAAGGACCGCGAGCAGCGCGTCATCAGCGGCGTCTCAGGGATGGCCCCCCGGGACGAAATCCTGCTGCCGGACCGCCAATCAGCGGCGTTGGCCTCGGCCGCGCGCGCCAACAACCCGAACGCCTTGAGCGAATTGCCACTCGAATACATTGACGAAACGATGCAATTCCATCCGGAATGGGTGGTCGACAAGATTTCGCCGCGCCCGTTATTGTTGATCGCCGGTGGCGACGACCGGTTGGTTCCGCCTGAAGATTGCCAATCCCTATACGAGAAAGCGGGCCAACCAAAAAAGATGGTGACCTTGCCCGGCGTTGGACATTACGAAGTCTATGTCCCGCCCGCCTTCGACGGCGTCATGCGCGAGACCGTCCCCTGGTTCGAGGAGCATTTACCGGCGCGTTAAACGATTGATTACCGACGCCAAAGCATCACAATTACTGCTAAATAAAACGCATAAGGAGCCGCATCATGAAAGCCGCCGTATTACACGAAGTGGGACAACCGCTCGTCATCGAAGACGTCACCATCGACAAGCCGGGACCACGCGAAGTTTTAGTGCGCACGGCGGCGGCGGGCGTCTGTCACAGCGACCTGCATTTCGTCGAAGGGCTCTATCCATATCGTATGCCGGTGGTGCTGGGTCATGAATCGGCAGGGATTGTCGAGCAAGTAGGCTCTGACGTCACCTATGTGAAGCCGGGTGATCATGTCATCACTTGTCTCTCCGCATTTTGCGGCCATTGCGAAGCCTGCACCACGGGGCATCCTTCGATCTGTGACGGTCGTGAGACACGACGACGGCGGGATCAACCGTCGCGCCTCATCCAAGCAGAGCGGCCAGTCTCTCAATTCGCCAATCTCTCCTCCTTCGCCGAACAAATGCTGATCCACGAACATGCCTTGGTGAAGGTTCGCCAAGATATGCCCTTGGACAAGGCCGCCTTGATCGGGTGCGGCGTCACGACCGGCGTCGGCGCGGTTCATAACACGGCCAAGGTCGAAGTCGGCTCCACCGTTGCCGTGATCGGCTGTGGCGGCGTGGGCCTATCTTGCATCAACGGCGCTTTCATCGCCGGGGCCGGACGCATCATCGCGGTCGACAGGGTCGGCAGTAAGCTCAACCTCGCCAAGCAATTCGGCGCGACCGACGTGGTCGACGCAACGCAAGGCGACCCGGTGGAGCAGATCAAGGAAATGACTGGCGGCGGTGTGCATTATTCCTTCGAAGCCATCGGCTTGAAACAAACCACGGAACAGGCGTTCGAAATGTTGCGCCCGGGCGGCGCCGCGACCGTCATCGGTATGGTGCCATATGGCATGAAGATCGAAATTCACGCCGCTGATTTTCTGCAGGAAAAGAAATTGCTGGGCTGCGCCATGGGCTCAAATCGCTTCCGGGTCGATATGCCGCGTTATGTGGACTTCTATATGTCGGGCCGCTTGAAGTTGGACGATATGCTCTCCGGACACATCAAATTGGAGCAGGTCAACGAAGCACTGGACGCGCTCAAGACCGGTGAAGTCGCGAGAAACGTGATCGTTTTCGATACCTGAACCATTTTCTCGTTTGTCGATTGTCTTTGACGCCGGAGTCTAAAAAGGCGTTTACTGGGCTAAATAATGCCTTAAACGGCTAATAGTCAGCAGGTAGGATACACTTATATTTTCAATAACTTGCTGTTTACTTTGGGCATTTAAGTAATCGATTACCCTCTCGGGTGGGGTATTTGGCGGTTCGAAAGGTGAGCCATGCGCGTTCGCACTGACTATCGGAGTCTAAGCGGCATCGAAAAAGCGGCCATGTTTATGCTGTCGCTGAGTGAGGAACACGCTGCACAGATGTTCGAAAACCTGGGCGACGAGGAAATTCGCGAGCTCTCTCAGGGCATGGCTAACCTCGGCGCGGCCAGCTCCGAGATCGTCGAACGGCTTTATGTCGAGTTTGCCGAACAAATCTCATCGACAGGCTCGCTCGTCGGCACTCCGGAAAGCACCGAGCGTCTCCTCTCCAAGGTCATCGGCGGTGAGCGCGGCAACCAAATCATGGAAGAGCTGCGCGGCCCGGCCGGACGCACGATGTGGGACAAGCTCGCTAATGTGAACGAGCATGTCCTCGCAAACTATCTCAAGAACGAATATCCGCAGACGGTCGCGGTCATCATCACCAAGATTCGCCCAGATCACGCGGCCCGCGTGCTGGCGGCCTTCCCAGAGACATTTTCCTTGGAAGTCATCAACCGCATGCTGCGGATGGAAGCGGTACAGAAAGAAGTCGTCGACGATATCGAGCGCACCTTGCGCAGCGAATTCATGTCGAACCTGGCGCGCACCCAACGCCGCGACAGTCACGAGATGGTCGCTGAAATCTTCAACGGCCTCGATCGTTCGACCGAGAACCAGTTCATGACCATGCTGGAAGAACGGAACCGCGACGCAGCCGAGAAAATCCGCAAGCTAATGTTCACCTTCGACGATCTTGCGACGGTTGACCCGGCCGGTGTGCAGGCGATCCTGCGCGCCGTCGACAAGGACAAGCTGGGAACCGCGCTCAAAGGCGCTTCGGAAGCCCTCACCGGATTGTTCTTTGAGAACATGTCCGAACGCGCGGCGAAAATCCTCAAGGAGGACATGGAGGCCATGGGTCCGGTTCGGATGCGGGACGTCGAGGAGGCCCAGGTCGAAATCGTCGCAATCGCCAAAGACCTTGCCGATAAGGGCGAGATCATCATCTCCGAAGGTGGCGGCGAAGACGAACTCGTATATTAGTGCCGCATACGCCGGCGACGCAGCGATCATCTCTCTCAGATTTGATATCGCGAGACTTTAATTTTCTCTCAAGCTCGGCTAAAATCCCATATTGAAGGGTTTTCGCAATGGATTCTCCACCGCCTGTTCGGTCGAATCTCACCGCTGTTAACCCTTTTGTCAGGTTGGGCTCATCATCTCGGAATTAAACATCCGCCGACGCGGAGTATTCGAGAATTGTTACGTAGGTAAGCTATGCGCGTTCGCACAGACTATCGTAGTCTCAGTGGCATTGAGAAAGCGGCAATATTCATGCTGTCGCTCGACGAAGAGCATGCCGCTCAAATGTTCGAGAACATGGGCGACGAGGAAATTCGCGAGCTCTCTCAGGGCATGGCTAACCTCGGCGCGGCCAGCTCCGAGATCGTCGAACGGCTTTATGTCGAGTTTGCCGAACAAATCTCATCGACAGGCTCGCTCGTCGGCACTCCGGAAAGCACCGAGCGTCTCCTCTCCAAGGTCATCGGCGGTGAGCGCGGCAACCAAATCATGGAAGAGCTGCGCGGCCCGGCCGGACGCACGATGTGGGACAAGCTCGCTAATGTGAACGAGCATGTCCTCGCAAACTATCTCAAGAACGAATATCCGCAGACGGTCGCGGTCATCATCACCAAGATTCGCCCAGATCACGCGGCCCGCGTGCTGGCGGCCTTCCCAGAGACATTTTCCTTGGAAGTCATCAACCGCATGCTGCGGATGGAAGCGGTACAGAAAGAAGTCGTCGACGATATCGAGCGCACCTTGCGCAGCGAATTCATGTCGAACCTGGCGCGCACCCAACGCCGCGACAGTCACGAGATGGTCGCTGAAATCTTCAACGGCCTCGATCGTTCGACCGAGAACCAGTTCATGACCATGCTGGAAGAACGGAACCGCGACGCAGCCGAGAAAATCCGCAAGCTAATGTTCACCTTCGACGATCTTGCGACGGTTGACCCGGCCGGTGTGCAGGCGATCCTGCGCGCCGTCGACAAGGACAAGCTGGGAACCGCGCTCAAAGGCGCTTCGGAAGCCCTCACCGGATTGTTCTTTGAGAACATGTCCGAACGCGCGGCGAAAATCCTCAAGGAGGACATGGAGGCCATGGGTCCGGTTCGGATGCGGGACGTCGAGGAGGCCCAGGTCGAAATCGTCGCAATCGCCAAAGACCTTGCCGATAAGGGCGAGATCATCATCTCCGAAGGTGGCGGCGAAGACGAGCTCGTCTACTAGCTCTAATTAAGCTAAAGCAAGCGCTCTACCAACCAGTACGCACCGGCAAGACCGATGACGACCGATGCCGGTCGCACGATCCTATTCCTGTACCAAGGCCGGTCGCGAAACCAGAGACCCGTGGCGAGGAAGGCAATGGCGATGACCGCCAATTGACCCAATTCGACGCCGACATTGAAGGCGATCAAACCGTTCACGAAGTCGTCCCGCTCAAGGCCGATTTCATGCAGGACCCCAGCAAACCCGAGACCGTGTATTAGCCCAAAGCCGAACACCAGATAAGGCCGCCACGGGGTCAGACGTTCGGTTAGAAAATTCTCCACCGCTACGAACACGATAGACGCCGCGATCAAGGGCTCGACGATCGACGGCGATACGGCGACGACACCATATAGCCCCAGCCCCAAAGTCACCGAGTGCGCGACGGTAAATGACGTCACCTGTATCAACAGCGGACGAATATGCGCGCTCAATAGATAGAGACCAAGGACGAACAGGATATGATCGAGGCCCAAAGGCAAAATATGGGTAAAACCGAGCACCAGATATTGCTGGAAAACCTCGACAACACCTCGTTCAGGAGCACCGGTGACGGGAATGGCGTCGCTTTGCTTACCGTCCTTGAGCCAAAACGCGACCATCTTTTCGGTGCCAGCTTGCTTGACCCGCAGCACGCTGGAGCCGAAAGCAGTATCGTACCGCCAGCAGAAATTTGGAGTGCCACTTGGCGCTCGCCCCGTGACATAGAGCGTCGTCGCCCGTGGTAGTAACAAGTCCCCCACCGGCGGAACCTCGATCCAATCCAATTGAAGTTCGGACCGGGCATCGTCGAAGGAAACTTCGACGCCAGCCAGCCAGCGCGGTCCGAATGCGCGGAACTTTTTCTCTAAGTCGGCGGGCGTAAGCGCACGTAAGTCATCATAAAGCTGCGCCTCCGGCGAATTCTTAGTATCGCTGTGATCTGGGCCAATTCCCGCTAAAAACACTTCCGCATTCGCCTTGATCTTGATCTCAAAGCGTCCGTCCTGCCCGAATTTTGCCGTCGCAATTGCCGGCCGAATTTCATGCGCCGACACCGGTAATGCACACGAATTTAGGCAGGAGCCCAACACCTACGCTCCCAAGGTGAACGAGGTGGTGGGCATCCTCATGAAAGTCGGTCAGCGGTTTAGCGGTGCCCTGTATCCCTATCTTTCGGAGCGCTTCTTTAAATTCACGGCTGAGCAAAACGGCGCCGCCAAGACGGTCGAAGGACTCGACGGCGATGGCGACCCGGCTGTGAAATTGGCGTTCCCTGACGAACGTTTAGCGATCCTCGCCTATCACTCAAAATTTTTCGATCTCAATTATGAAAAGATGGCCAAGTTCGAAAAGTTTCTCGGGGATACGGGATCGGATAAAATCCTTGCCCGGCACCGGGCCGCCGGGAAACCGGAGACCGGTATCGACGAGCGCTATTACCGGGCGGCGAAGCTCCTATTGAATGTAGGCGGCAACGCCATGGCGAGGACCGCTTCACCGGCATGCCACTGGAACTGGTCGCGGAGCGCAATCCCTACGGATTGGCCACGGGAGAAGAATTGCCCGTGCACATGTTCTATGAAGGAAAGCCGATTGAGGACATCTTGATCATCGCCTTCGAGAAATCCAACCCTGAAGCCGTGCAAAAACGCCACACGGATAAGGATGGCCGGGCAATTATTCCGCTACCGACTTTGGGTGCATGGTTACTGAACGCATTACATCTGATTGAACCAGCACCGGATGACGGCGTCCACTGGGTCAGCCTATGGGCGTCGATGACCTTCGAGCGCCCCTAGCGACTACCGGCTAACCCGTCCGGCGGAAACACCACCATCGACCATGTACACGCCGCCAGTACAGAACGAGCTGTCGTCGGAACCGAGGAACAGCATCAATTTCGCAACTTCTTCTGGCTCGCCGTAACGCTGCAAAGGCGTATGCCGGGCCATCGGCCGGTTCGAGCGGTCCCCGGTCGGAAATCCCGCCTGTTCCTCAATCGATGACATCATCCGCGTGTCGATGGGGGACGGGTTCACCGTATTGACCCGGATATCGTCGGGTGCCCCTTCCATCGCCGCCGTCCGCATCAAGCCAATTACCGCGTGTTTAGACGTCACATAGGCGGACATGCCGCCGACCGCACGAATTCCGGCCGTCGACGACGTAATCACGATGCTACCGCCGCCGCCCTTGCTCATCACTGGTAAAATCGATTTGAGGCCGAGGAAGACACCCCGCACATTGACGTCAATCACCTTGTCGAACATCTTCAGAGGATAGTCGACGATGGAGGTAATCTGGCCCTCAATCCCGGCGTTGAGGATCGCGATGTCTACGCCGCCGAAGCGTTCGACGGTTGCGGCGACAAAAGCCTCACTCTCCGCTGGGTCGGCAACGTTCGCGACCATATGCGCAGCATTTTCCTCACCGATCTCCGACACCACGCCCTTTAATGCATCGCCGTCGATATCGACGAGCATGACCTTACCGCCCTCAGCCGCGAATAGCTTCGCCACAGCTTTGCCAATCCCGCCGGAACCGCCGGTGATGATCGCGACTTTACCGTCCAACTTACCCATGATTATCCTCGTTTCTTTCATTGTTGCGCCGCGTCCGGATCAGGTATCAGCGAAATCTCGCAGCAACTGTCCAGGCCTGCCGCAATCGCGCAGATTATCGCCCTGATCGTCGACGGTCCGCACACCATTCACCCATACACCGTGCAATCCAACAGCAGGTGTATCGACCCGCGTGGCACCGGCCGGCAAGTCCTGCACACGGCGTTTCTCGCCGCGTCCCACTGTCTTGGGATCGAACAGAATCATATCCGCCCAAGCGCCGACGGAGAGACGGCCGCGATCCTTGATCCGGTAAATGTCTGCCGCCCGAGAGGTCAGCGCCTGCACCGCGTATTCAAGTGTCATATCCCCCCGGTCGCGCGCCCAATGCCCCATCAAATGCAGGCCGAACCCGGCATCGCATAGGAACGAGAGATGCGCCCCCGCGTCGGAGAGAGTCACCGCCGCCGCCGGATGGCGTAATAGATCGACGACACGGTCCTCGTCCACATTGAACAAAAGGCATTCGAATTCCGCTTGCAGATCATCGGCAAGCCCGAAATCAAGGAACCAGTCCCACGGATCCTTTCCGTCGTCGCGCGCGAGTTTGCCGACAATCTTGCCGACCAGATCGGCGTGCTCGGCCTTCCCGACCGACATGATCGTCATGTAGTCCCAATTGTTCGAGGAGAACCGATTGGGCACGCCAGTCGTGTGCATCTCATCCTTTAATGCCTGACGGAAGGACGGATCGGCGAGAACACGTTTAAAGGCTTCGGTCCCCTCTGCCTCGATGGCGGGGCGCCAATTGATCAGCGCCTCCAACGGATAGGGATGCTCCAAAGTGAATTCCATGCCGAGCGGGAAACAGCCGACCTGCGACCACAGCTCCCGTCC
>CAXAGK010000022.1:0-18062 GCA_963968305.1 uncultured Rickettsiales bacterium
ATATGAAAGCTGGACGACACCGATGTCAGTGGTCTTGTCGACTGTCATTGCCATGTTCGGCGCGTTGATGCCGATCATGTTATTGCCCTTCCTGACGTTTAATCTCTATGCGCAGATCGGTATTGTGATGCTGATCGGGCTGTCGGCGAAAAGCGCCATTCTGATCGTTGAGTTCGCGAAGGTACGTCGCGAGACAGGGCTGAGCACGGACGAGGCGGCGCTTGAGGCCGCCCGGTTGCGCTTTCGTGCGGTGATGATGACGGCGCTGTCCTTCATCTTGGGCGTCTCGCCGTTGGTGATCTCTTTCGGCGCTGGGGCCGCGAGCCGGGTGTCGGTCGGCTTTGTCGTGTTTTTCGGTATGTTTGCTGCGACCTTTATCGGCACCTTTTTTATTCTGCCGCTCTATGCCGCGATTCAACGCATGTGGGAATTGCACTCAGCCTTCCGTCCTTGGTAGAGTCGCCTATTGGCGACGGGCGACCATATCCATTTTCAACTGGGCATTGCCCGATCACCGATAGGAAGCCGCCATGACCACGATTGAATTCTTCTTTGACTATTCGAGCCCCTGGACCTATCTCGCCTACGACCGGATCGAGGCGTTCTGTGAGAAAAACACGGCGGAACTGGTCTGGAAGCCATTCCTCGTCGGCGGTGTTTTCAACAAAGTGAACCCAAGCGTCTACCAGCGCCGCGAAAACCCGGTCCCGCCGAAAGACAACTATTACCGCAAGGACATGCACGATTGGGCCAGCATGCAGGGGATCGATTTGATTAAGCCGAGCATCTTTCCGCTCAACAGCGTAAAGGCGCTGCGCGGCGCTTTCGTCGCCATCGACGAGGGTAAAATCTCCGCGTACTCAAAAGGATGCTTTAAGGCATACTGGACTGACGATCAGGACATCTCGCAAGAAGACGTCCTTCGCCCCATCGCGGAAACGGCCGGTATGGATGGCGAAGCCTTCATGGCGAAGATCGCCGAAGAGCCCATCAAACGGAAACTGTTTGAGACCACAGACGAAATCATCGCCCGTGAAGGCTTCGGCTCACCAACCTTCTTCCTGGATAAAGACGACATTTATTTTGGGAACGATCGGCTGGAAGTAATGCAGGCGGCAATCGACCGGAAATAGGGAGTTTATCGGGTCTGACACCTCGGTGCCGGACTCTTAGGCCCACCTACACGAAAACGTCGAGCGCGTTTCCGACATGCAGTATCGTCTCGATAAACCGTCCCTTTGCATCAAAGGCGACGAGCGACGGGGAGCGGATTGGTTTTTCCGCTTCCTGACGTTGCCGGTCCGCATTTAGCTGAACTGCTGCTTCAACTGCCGTGTCTATCGCTTGCGAGTTACCACGCAGCCTAAATCCACCAGTCGTCGACTCGGCAAGCGGGGCGACGGAAAATGAATTTAACGAGAGCAGGCTAACTGGCGAGATAGCCACTACTCCATCTTCTGTACTCCTCAGACCCCAGGAGCGTGGTCGGTTAAGGTAGGGTCTGGAGTCAACCCATTAGGTGACAATCTTCTCTGTCGAACATTGGGTCATGTACCAGGACGAGAGCCAGGCTGAGTGACGACCGTCTCCGCCTGCGACGGTGATGACGAAATCCTCGGGCGCGTAGACGATGGGCACCATAAAGTCCGGATTGTCGGCTTCGTATTCTTCCGGCCATTTGCGGAAGTTCCAATAGGACCGGCTGGCCAATTCGCGCACCGGCATGCGGGCGTGCTCGAACAGGTATTGCTGCACGTCTTTTCGGCTGAAACCGTCTTTCGCGATCTCATGTGCGTGTTCTGGTCCCATGACGAGACCCACGGCTGTGCGGTGTGATTGGTGTAAGTAATTGACCAGCCCCATGCGCCGCATCGATCCGGCGATGGTCTCTAGATTGCCAAGCCCGGTCTCCTGCGCGCCTTCGTTAATATAGTGAATGCCGCGAATGCCGATGACGCTAATTGTCGAGTCTTCTTGCCCGAAGCCGCGATTGACCCGCAGCGGATCCCAGGGATTGCGTTCTTCATTCTCGGCGAACAACAGGGAATAGCGTCCGGGAAAGGCGAGGGTGCCTTTATCCATCTCGCCCGGCACCGCGCCCGCGATATTGCGGATGACCAAACGGAGCGCCCGGCCGATCGTCGCGTTGGCGCGGAAGCCCGATCCCATGCAAGCGGTACCACTGTTGATCTCGATCTTGTCCGCGATGGCACCGCTGACCATGAAACAGGGCGCCGCCCCGCCGGTGGTGGTGGAGACACTGCCAACATTGTATTTCGGCTGCAGCATCGCTTTGACCCCGGCGACGACGACCGGAAAATAATCCGGTCGACACCCTGCCATCACCGCGTTTGCCGCCACTTTCTCGACAGTCACCGTGCCATCCACAGGCGGCATGACACCGAGCACATGGTCGCCCGGCAGCGGGCCACCCGCGATCATTGCCGCGACCGCGTCTTCCGTGGGTGGCATCACGGGCAGGCCATCGCTCCAGCCTTGCTGGTGGAAATACTCATTCACCGCGACGTAGTCGTTATCGATATCGATTCGTGTGGCGGGTCCGATGGTTCGTGCTTCGCTCATGCGGCCGCCGGGGTTTGCGTCAGGGCGCGGACTATTTCCTCGACCGCTTCCTCGGCCATGATATTGACTTCTGCCTCAGATTTGCTCGCCAATGGATGGTCGACGAATATTTGCGGGTGCGACGGCATGCCCAGTATTTTCGAGCGCATCTTGGCGGATTTCATAAAGGCGCGCGTTAGAACCGTCGCGGCTGGCTTACCTTGTTTCTCGGCTTCTGTACCGTCATGGAGACCCCACGTCGTACAGGAACCTCAATCGGCGACCGCGTGGATCACCGCATCGCATTTGGCCACCAGACCGGCCATGACGTCTTCCGGCGTCGCGACACTGGCACCATCCTTCGTGTAGTATTCGAACCCGGCGACGCCGTAGCGCTCTTTCATGAGCTCTTGCAGACGTGCCAGAAAGACATCGGAATGGCGCTTGCGATTATCGATCAATCCAATTGTCTTACCGCCTAGTGACGCCAGACGTGGTGCCAGTTGAAACATGGTAGGTTGATCCTCCGAAGCCGGATGGACCAACCGCAACTTTCCTGCAGTTTGAGACATTAGGTCTACCTCCCCATAGGGGCCGCCTCAATCGATCTCTGGCGACCCAATTTCATAGCCTATTCTATCACATTCCGACCGGGGCGTCCGTAACCTTGTTATCAGGCGTATGATGTTTAACTTTGCTGGAATTGAAGCGCTCAGGGGTGGGGCTAAATAGAGGTGGGAAGACGATTGTCCGAAGCGCATCAACTTCCGCGCGTTAAAGGCTCGCATTGGCTATTTGAAGGACCAACTGGAATGGCCTTCGCGCGGCCGTGGTTCGACCGGTGGACATTTTGCATGTTGGCCAAGAGGTTATTTCCGCTTTCCCGTTTATGGGCGGCGGCAATGGTGTCGGACGGCGATGTGGAACGGTTCCGTGAAGAAGCTCAGGTTAGCCGGCTTGATTCCAGTGAGTGGGATCTTGCCCGTTCTTTGATGCGCCATACTTGCGATGCCCTAAGTGCCAAATACAGAGCGGCCGAGGAATGGGAATCATTTTATTTCCAGGGTGAGAACCCGGATGCGAAGCGATTGGTTGCGGTCGAAGTGGCCCGCAGGGCGGCAGCTTCGAATTTCTTAGGTCAACGCTTCAAGTTTCGCCCTTTGCTGCGTGGCCGGGAGATTGGTGCGGTACGTTTCGATCCACCATCTCTGGCGGATATGGAAGCCGTCTATGGAGATTGGATGGACGACGCGGATTGTGCCTATCCGATGCCAAGTGAGCTTCCTAATATCGAAGTCAGCCATCCCGTCCAATCAGTGAAGAGTGTTGTGTCCTGGTTGCGATTTCCTTCACCCGGACGCGACGTTCAAGATACCGCTTGGGCGAAAATTATCGAACCGGAAGACGCGAGGAATGCGCCGACCTTGCTCTATTGCCATGGTTTGGGAGAGGAGACGGAACTCCGCAATCGCTTCCTTGATGAGATACCGCCGCTCGTCGCCATGGGTGTTAGGGTCATTCGGCTGGAAGCACCTTGGCACAATCGCCGGTTCGTCCCGGGCCTGTGGAGCGGCGAGCCGTTCCTTGGCCGCGCCCCGGGTGGTCCCATATTCATGTTCGACACCCATGTCCGTGAACTGGGTATTCTGACCCAATGGTGCCGGGCTCGCTACGGCACCCCGGTCGGTATCGGCGGCCTCAGTATGGGCGGCTTGACCGCGCAACTGGCGGCCTATCGCGCAAATTTTTGGCCGAAATCCATGCAACCGGACGCCTTGTTCTTGGCCGCAGTGAATGAGGATATGTGGCAAATTAGCTTTGATGGTTCGATTGGCAGTGGGGCTGGTGTCGGTGGTGTCGTGCGGGGTGCCGGTTGGACCGATCCCGATTTGGAACGCCTTCGCCGCCTGACCAACCCGACGGGCTCACCTGTCATGGACCCGTCCCGAATCGTCATGAAACTGGGGCTCGCCGATGACGTCATGCCCTATGCGGGTGGGCGCAGCCTGGCGGATCGATGGCGCGTGCCGCCGGAGAACGTGTTCGAGCGCAATCAAGGTCACTTCACGGTTCCGATCTCCATGGTCCGTAATGCGCGCGCTTTCCGACGGCTCGCGGATATTCTGCATCGGCTTTAGCCGTTGCGCTCGCGGCCCGCGATACTCATATTGCGCCCATGAACGCACTTGGATTTGAAAGCCAACCGAATGAGACGCGGGTCGTCGTCGCCATGTCCGGCGGAGTCGACTCGTCTGTGACGGCCGCCCTGTTGGTCGAAGCGGGATACGATGTCGTCGGCATCACCCTCCAGCTTTACGATCACGGCGAAGCGATTCAAAAGAAGAACGCCTGTTGTGCCGGACAAGATATTTACGATGCTAGAAATGTGGCGGCAAAGCTGGATATTCCGCACTATGTCCTGGATTACGAAAGCAAGTTCCGCGAGAGCGTGATGGAAGACTTCGCCGATGCCTATGCGCGTGGCGAGACACCGATTCCCTGCGTGCGTTGCAATCAGACGGTAAAGTTTCGCGATTTGATGAGCACGGCGCGTGACCTCGGTGCTGCGGCTTTGGCGACAGGGCATTACGTACGCCGGAAAATGGGGCCGGACGGACCGGAACTGCACCGCGCCATCGACCCGAGCAAGGATCAAAGTTACTTCCTGTTCGCGACGACGACGGCGCAGCTCGATCTGTTGCGCTTTCCGCTAGGTGATCGCCCGAAGTCGGAAACCCGCGAGATTGCGGAACGCTTTGGATTGCAAGTCGCCGACAAGCCGGACAGTCAAGACATCTGCTTTGTGCCAAATGGCTCCTACGCCCGCATTGTCGAGAAACTGCGTCCAGAGTCTATCCAGCCGGGAGAGATCGTTGACCTCGACGGAAACGTACTCGGGCCCCATGACGGCATTATCAATTACACGGTGGGCCAACGCCGCGGCCTAGATATCGGGGGCCAAGCGGAAGCGCTTTATGTGATCCGGCTAGAGCCCGAAACCCACCGCGTCGTTGCGGGTCCACGGGAGGCGCTGGCGGTTCCGTCAGTAACTTTGTTAGAAGGGAATTGGCTGGCGGCACCGTTAAACGGTGCGAAGGTCGACTGCGCGGTTAAAATCCGCTCGACCATGGAGCCGGAGCCCGCGAGCGTGCGCGCGACCGGCGACGGTCGTGTCGAGGTCACCTTTGCGGAACCGCAATACGGCGTCTCTCCGGGACAAGCCTGCGTCGCGTATGATGGTGACCGAGTGCTGGGCGGGGGGTGGATTGAGCGGCAGGCCGCTCGGTAACGCAAAGGCAATACGACGAGGGAGCGAAGCGATGCTAGAGATAACTCCTACCGGACAGGCGTGTGGCGCCGTGGTGCGCGGTGTTGATTTTTGCGCTGACGTGTCCACCGTTACCTTAAGGACGATCCGGTCGGCATGGCTGGAGCATCACGTTCTCATCTTTCCGAACCAAACATTCGACAATGACAGGTTGGTTAGCTTCGCCGAGTACTTTGGTCCCATCGGCGACGATCCCTATTTTGCACCGATTGAGGGTCATGATCGTATTGCCGCGGTCCGGCGCGAGGCAGATGAAACAGCGCCTTTATTTGCAGAAGTATGGCATTCTGATTGGAGTTTCATGCGTACGCCGCCAGCGGCGACCTGTCTTTACGGCTTGGACATTCCGCCAGTCGGCGGTGATACCTTGTTTGCCAACGAGCATAAGGCATGGGAAGAAATGCCGGAAGGTTTGCGCCAGAAATTTTTGGATAAGATGGCCTGCCATTCTGCGAAGCGCGCATATTCGAAGGAAGGGCGATATTCCGAGGATACCTACAAAGGCAGTATGTCAATCAGACCATCCGATAGTGCACTAGAGAGTCAGAACCATCCGTTGATCCGCCCTCATCCCGAGACCGGGCGCCTGGGGATATTTGGTGGTTCCTATATTTATAATTTAGAGGAGACGGGGGAAAACGAGACGGGAGAGTTGCTTTGGGAATTGCGCGAATGGATCGAACAAGAGCAATTTATCTATCGGCATAAGTGGGAGACGGGCATGCTTGTCTTGTGGGACAATCGTTGTGTTCTCCATAAAGCGACCGGTGGCTATGAGGGCCACGCCCGGTTGTTGCACCGTCTGACTATTGCCGATGATCCAAAATATTATAGTTGAGCCGGCGACACATCGTTTCCGTGATGCTGAGGTGCCGAATTCTCCGCAGCACCAACTCTGCTTTGATTGCGATAATTAGTTTACAGATTTAAGAACTAGCCACTGGGGTATTTCGACTGGCACCAATGACATCGAAATGAAAGCCAGTCCGCAGGTTGTTTATATAAGGGCAGTTTGCATCCGGACGGGTAACCATTAATCCAGAGATGTCGAGAGTGCCTGAGTACCTGCTGATGTTAAATCCCTTCTATCTTTAATTTGCGTGACCCGAACTGACTTTGTTCGCATAGATGCAGACACCAAGGTATAGGGGTGCCCTATAATCTGTACATTCGCGATAGAACTCGGTCAGTGGGTTTCGAACGAAGTGAAGGGCCGCGTGAGCGGAAATGGGTATTTTGGCATGAATAAATATAGAGCTCATGACCGATTAATCGGATTGAGCAATAACCGGGATGGAAAACCAACAGTGTATAATTCCCGGGTGGCGTATCGATGTGAAAGTTGTGGGACCTCGACAACCTCTGACATAGATTTAAGGACTTCTTGGACAGCACTTGCTGAGAAATTCAATAGAGCGATGGGCACACTAAAACCTTATGAGCAGGACTATTGTGACTTCGATTGCTCCGGTTGTGGTATTTCCGTCCGATGTGTCTACGCGATCTCCGAGGTCAGCATGAACCAGTATCAGTATTATCCAGAAACGATTTACACATGCGTTTTCAATGATATTTCCGCTAATGGTCTAGATTAAAATGCCGAACCGCTTGCGTCAGTCGTAATATGTCGCGTCGCTGATACCGACGCCGCGTCAGGCCGACGCTACGTCACTGCCATTCGCCAGCTTCAGATCAATCTCCCGCAGCAGCTTAAGTATGTCCTCATCTGAATAACGTTTCCGAGCCATCGTAATCTCCCCTAACTGGAACAAAATAGTGGCCCAGTTTTAGCGAGGAAGGACAATGGGATTGCTCATGCTGGCCAATACGTCTGGCGCCCGCCGGGCTCGTTCCACGAAACTTACTCGGAAGAAGGCTGCATCATCCTAGCGATATATCGCAAGCCGAACGTGTTTTATAACTCGGCTGGTTTTGCGAGCTAGCGGTTTACGTAGCGGCACACTTCCGCTTCCTAAGGCCGCGCGCTGATCCGGAGAAAGGATGCTCGTCTTTTTATCCCCGGACTTTCGGCAGATTGAGAACAGAGCTCCATGGATCGGGCATTTCGCCGACCGGCGCTTCGATCAATACCGGGGCGTTCATCTTGAAGGCTTCCTCGAGCCGGTCTTGCAGCGCGTCGGGCGACGTAGCGCGGAGACTGGCAACACCGAATGAATCTGCAAGTTTCCCGAAATCGGGATTGGTCAGGTCGCTTGCGATTGTGCGGTTGCCGTAGCTTAGTTTTTGGATGCGCTGAACGTTTCCGAACGCGCCGTCGTTGAAGACGACCGCGACTAGGTTGATGCCGTGGCGCACGGCGGTTGCCATTTCCTGGACGTTGAACATGAAACCGCCGTCGCCGTTGATCGACAGGACGGGTGCGTCTGGCCGCGCGACCTTCACGCCGAGCCCCGCCGCATAACCCCAGCCCAGCGTGCCTTGATACCCCGACGCGATGTAGCTGCGCGGGTTATAGACCGGCATGGCGAGGCGGCTGATGTAACTCACTTGGGTCAGTTCGTCGACGAAGACACCGTCTTCTGGCAAGGCATTGCGGATGGCATCGATATAGGCGAGTTGCGGGGCAAGGGGGGCCAGCATCTCCATCGTCTTGGCGCGAGCTTCGTCCATCTCGTCCTTGCGGGAGGCGCGCGCTGAATTGTGCTTTGGCAGTGCTTCCGCCAAGGCGGTTAAGACCGCGGCGGAATCTCCGACGATCCCAACATCCGCCTTGGTGATGCGATCCATCTCCTCTTGCGAGAGATCGATCCGGATTATCTTGAGGTCCTTGTCGGTACCCCAGAGCTGTTGGTGTGGCTGCATGCGGGTACCAACGCCGAGTACCACATCCACATCCTTCCAGAGTCGGTGGCCGGTCGGCATGGTGATCGAAAGGTGATGGCGGGAATCGAGCACACCGCGGCCCAGGCGAAATCCGCAGACCGGCGCTTCCAACATCTCGGCGACCCGGCGGACTTCTATGCTCGCGTCCTGCGCGCCGCCACCGACGACGATCATTGGGTTCTTGGCAGCCCCCAGCAGTTTGGCGGCTTCCTCTACCTTGTCCGTGTCGACGGGAATGACTTCATCCTCGGCGGGCGCACCTGGCAAGGTGACAGGTGCCTTGCGGCCCCACACATCCATTGGGCATTCGAGGCCGACGGGGCGCGGTCGGCCCGCACCCAATTGTCGGAATGCTTCCTGGGTGAGGCGCGCCGCATCACCAGGACTTTCGATCCGCTCCGCCCATTTGGTCATGGTGCGCAGGATGCCAATTTGGTCGCGAACCTCGTGTAACAGGCCGTAGCCCCGGTCGATGGCCGCGAGGTTGATTTGCCCGAGCAAAGCTACAACCTTCGAGCTGGTGCTATATGCGGTTGCTAATGCGGTTGCTGCATTCAGGAAGCCCGGTCCCGGTACAACACAAAATGCGGAGGGTTTGCCGGTCGCCTGCGCCGCACCCAAGGCCATATAGGCGACGGCTTGCTCATGCCGTGTGTGAATGGGTCGAATTTCATCGGTACGGGCATGCAGCGCATCAAAGAACAGATCATTTTGAATTCCGGGTAGGCAGAACAGCGTATCTATGCCGTTCCGGATTAATCCGTCCACGACGGCTTCACCAGCGGTCATGGTTTGAGTTTTTGGATTGTATGACATTTCTCGATCCTTCCTCAATTGATTGCGGCGTCTCGTTTGAATGGAAGTGAAGGCCGATCCTAGCCAGAACACATTTAATCCAGCGAATGCTCATATAATCCAGAGCAACGGCCGGTTAGTTCGTCACGTACCCGTCTTCGATATCGCTGTCGTTTGCCGCTTGATCACGTTCAGCTTCATCACCGTAACCGCCGGAGCCCGGCGCTTCCAATATTACCTGACCGCCTGCGGGTACGTCGAAAGCACCTTTACTGGGAAGGCTTTGTTCCGTTCCGTTGGGTAATCGCAAGGTTGCCTTACCCAAACGACCGGAGCCTCCACCGGAAACGCCGAAGGGCGGTGATTTCGTTCGCTCCATGCAGACGGTCGCCCGCGCGGTTTTCTCCAATACCGTCCAGGCGCGGCGTGTACCGAGGCCGCCTCTGTACTTCCCTTGGCCGCCGCTATCCGGGATCAATTCGTAGCAATCGACACGCAGCGGAAAGCTCATTTCCAATGCCTCGATGGGCGTGTTCATGGTATTGGCGATGCCCGATGATAGCGCGTTGATACCGTCTTTGTTTGGGCGCGCGCCGAAACCGCCTTTTACGGATTCATAACTCACGTAACGGCCGCCGGTGCGGTAATCGACACCGCCGAATGTCATGATCGCGGAGGTGCCCTGGCTACAGGCCATCACCCGGTCCGGCATGATTTTGGCGAGCGCTCCGAATGTCATATCTGCGACCCGGTGGGACATTTCGTGGTTGGCGTAGACGACCGGGGAGGGGAAGGCAGCGTTGACGACGGTGCCTTCGGGCGCGGACACGGTAATCGGTCGCCACGCACCGGAGTTGGCGGGAATTAATCCATCCGGATCGACGATCATCTTGAGGGAGCAGTATACACCGGAGGCGGTGACAGAGAGCGGTGCATTCATCGGTCCGGAGACAGCGGCGTCGGTGCCGTCGAAATCGACCTCAATCGTATCGCCGTGCTTTGCTATCTTCATGCGAATGGTGAAAGTTGCGTCTTCGTCTTCGCCCTGCTCGATAATGCCGTCGCCATCGCAAAAGTCCTCGAAACTCCCTTCACCGTCCGGTAATTTCTCAAGGAGTGTGCGCATCATGCGTTCGGAATAATCCAGCACTGCTTCCATGATATCGGTGAGACGTTCGGGGCCGTACTTCTCGGCCAGATCAAAGAGCCGTTGGCTCGCCCGGCGATTGGACGCAATTTGCGCGCTAAGGTCGCCCCAACGCTCATCCGGAGTACGGACATTGGCGCGGATGATGGCTTCCACATTCCGGTCCAATTTGCCCTGTGCATAGATCCGCACCGGAGGTAGGCGCAATCCTTCGCCATAGATTTCTGTGACGGCGCCGTAGCTGCCCGGCGTGGCGCTACCGATGTCTGGCCAGTGGGCGCGCACACACCCGAAACCAAGCAATCGTTCACCGTGAAAGGCTGGGCCCACGACATTCACATCGGGTAAGTGCGAGCCTCCGAAATAAGGATCGTTGTGAATAAAAACATCGCCGTCATGGATGTCGTCGCCGAAGGATTGAATGACAGCGCGGACCGCGTCCGGCATGGAACCGAGATGTATCGGCAGGTCCGGGCCCTGTGCGACCATGTCGCCCTTGGCGTCGAAGATACCGCAGGAATAGTCGCCCGCGACCTTGAGGACCGGAGAGTAAGCGGTTTTAGCGAGGACAATTTTCATTTCCTCCGCCGCTTTTTGCAGGCTGTTTTTTACGACTTCGAAAGTTGCGGGGTCTGTGCGTGTCTCAGTCATCGGGATTGCCTTGCACGGGTTCATCCTGAGTTCGCCGAAGGATAAGTGTGAACGGTCTCATAGCGTTTCCTCCCCGCGTGTTATCCGGATGAACCCCTTGGCGTCGATCCGGCCACGCCATCCCGGCGGGATGACCAGAGTACTGTCGAGAGATTCGACGATAGCTGGGCCCTTGATGGTGGACCCGGCGGCGAAGCGATCACGGTTGAGGACTGGCGTTTCGACAGCTCCCGTTTTCGGAAACCATGCCATGCGGTTCGCTTTGAATGAATCCCGGCCATCGGCGGTTTTTTGTCGGATCGGTAGATTGGGCAAATATCCCGTCGCGGTCAGGCGCAAAGTGACGATCTGCACTGCCTCGTCCTCGTTCTTATGGCCGTAGGTCTGTTCGTGGCGCTCATGATAACCGGCGCCCAGCGCGGACAGGCTCTCCGTGGTCACGGCGTCGCCGTCTAGCTGGACGTTCAATTCATAGGCTTGTCGTACATAGCGAAGGTCGGCGGAGCGTTGGAACGACCATTGATCTTCCGGAACGCCTGTGCCGGAGAGCATTTCCTTTGCGTTGTCGACCATCTCGTCCCAAAGGGAACTAAAACTTTCCGGCGTGGCGTCCGCTAATGGCGCGAAGTAAGTCTTCGCGTAGTCCCGACGGATATCGGTCCCGACGAGGCCGAGCGCGGAGAAGCCGCCCGGGATCGGTGGGATGACCACATCCGGCACATCGAGTTCTTCCGCCAAGGAGATCGCGTGAAGCGGGCCTGCACCGCCGAACGCGATCAAGCTAAACTCGCGTGGGTCGTGGCCACGCTCAACCGAGACGATTCGTAGCGCGTCGGCCATGTTGTTGTTGACGATGGCGATAACGCCTGCTGCCGCTTCTTGCGCGGTTTGCCCGAGCGGGTCTGCGATCTTTTCTTCAAAGGCACGCAGCGCGCCGTCATAGTCGATAGACATCCGTCCACCGAGGAGCGATCCGGCATCGAGATATCCGAGAATGAGATTAGCGTCGGTTACCGTGGGTTCCGTCCCACCACGTCCATAACAAACCGGTCCCGGCTCCGCTCCGGCGCTGCGCGGGCCGACACGGAGCGCTCCCGCCGGATCGATCCAGGCAATGCTCCCGCCACCGGCACTAACCTCCGCCAAGTCGATGACTGGGACCCGAATAGGATGGCCTGTGCCATGCAGCCAACGGTTTTGACTGCCTTCGCCGCCGCCGACCTCGTATTCAGACGTGGTTTCGATTTGGCCGTCGCGGATCAAGCTCGCCTTGGCGGTGGTGCCACCCATGTCGAACGACAAAAGATTTCCCTGCCCGATCTGCTTGCCAACCAAGGCGGCGGCGATAACGCCCGCGGCAGGACCAGATTCGACCACGGCGGCAGGCATCCGCAACGCTTCCGGCACATCGACCACGCCGCCTGCCGAGCCCATCACGTGCAGAGGGGGCAGGTTTAGGCCGCTGACAGCTTCTTCCAATCGTTTTAGATAAGATTCGAGGATCGGACCCACATAGGCGCAAACGGCTGTGGTACTGGTGCGCTCGAATTCACGAATTTCCGGCAGGACTTCCGAGGAGAGAAATACCGTCGTGTCCGGCAGAGCGGCACGTAAGCGTTCACCGAGTATCTTCTCGTGACTGTCGTTCAAAAAGGAAAACAGCAGCGATACCGCAATCGCGTCTACATCGAGCGTCTTGATCGTATCCACAAGATCGTCGATCTCTTCTACCGCCAACGGGATCACGATATCGCCCTGGGCGTCGATCCGTTCCGTAACCTCCAATCGGCGATGGCGCGGGACGAGAACGGCGGGCGGGTCCTGGAACAGATCGTAAAGGTCGGAGCGGGAGGACCGCCGCAACTCCAGAATATCGCGGAAGCCCCGTGTCGCGATCAGCGCGGTGCGGGCACCTTTTTCTTCCAGGATGGCGTTGGTGACGACTGTCGTCGCATGAGAGAGCAACGATACGTCTCCCGACGGGACGCCGTAGGTTTCTAATGCCTCCTTCAGCGCATTGACGACACCTTGTCCGAAATCGCCGGGCGTGGTGAGTGTTTTCGCAATGCCGATGGCGCCGGTCATGTCGTCGACGATCGCCGCATCCGTAAAAGTACCGCCGATATCAACACCGATCCGCCAAGCCATTCGCCACTCCGATTCTATATTTGGTAATTAAAGTATCGATGCGCCCTGAAATGCCCAGTCGATAAAAATGGGGCGGTTGTTTGCAGTCTCCACGCATCTAACTTGCACTCCATGGTTCGCATATCCGATATAGATCCCGGCTCTGCCAAGCATTTGCTCGACAAGGAATGCCCACCGTTCGAGACAGCGCCGTGGGTCACGGGCCCGCCGATTACAGAACGTCGTGTCGCAATTGTGACCTCGGCAGGGCTACATCGTCGCGACGACCGAAACTTCTCGTTGCGGGATTTAAGCTACCGGGTCATTCCGGGCGATATCTACACTTCCGATCTCGTCATGACCCAAAGTTCGGTGAACTACGATCGCACAGGGTTTCAGCAGGATGTGAACGTGGTCTTTCCGATCGACCGATTGCGGGAATTGTGCGACGCGGGTGAAGTTGGTGAGATCGCCGATTATCACTATGCGATCAATGGAGCGGGATGGTTGCCGCATGAGATCGAGGCGACCGCGCGGGAGATGGCCGGGTTGCTCAAAGAAGACCGGGTCAATGCGGTGTTGCTGGTCCCGGTCTGACCGAACTGTACGCGCGCCGTCGGCGCGACCGCACATTTTTTAGAAGAAGAGGGATTGGCGACGGTGGGGATTAGCCTCGTGCGCGACAACACCGAACGCCTCCGCCCACCGAGATTCATGTGGGTACCGTTTGAGCTTGGTCGTCCGTTTGGTGCGCCGAATGAGCCTGAATTTCAGACCCGTGTGCTGCGTGATGTTTTGGCCTTGTTCGAGCACGAAGGTCCGTCGCCGGTGTTGGAGGATTTCCCGGACGATGCGCCTGGCGGTGAGATGGACATTACCGGCTGGACCTGCCCCATCGCGCTGCCAAGTGTGGCGGAGACCGTGACCCAGGAACTGTTACGCGCGGTACTGACGGAGATCGATGGCCTGGCCCCTTGGCATCAAGTCGCGATTGAAAACCGAGGACATACAGCAACTGGTGTTCTTGGCATCCCAATAGAAGAGACCGCATCGTTTCTTTTCGAGGTGCTGGAGAATGTACCGGAGAGTCCGAAACAGGATATTCCCGTCGGTGAAGCCTTTCGGCAAAGCTGCGAAGAGTTGAAGACCTATTACCTGGAAGCTGCAACGGCGAAACCCGGTGCCACGTCTAGCCGTGAGCTGGCGGACTGGTTTTGGGGTGGAACGGCGGCGGGCAGATTATTGTTGGCACTTTATCCCGCATCTCTGGGGAGTGCCGACGAGGGCATAAAACGGGTCGCGGAAACTCAGCTTGTTCCCCGCCTTCAAAAACACCGTCTTGGATAGGGGACTACCGGTTTTACCGTACTCGCGCTATCTTCCTTGCTATCGGATGCATAAGCGGAATTCATCATGACCAGTATATTGGAAGATAAATTCACCGGCCCCATGGTCTGGGACGCCGATAGTCAATTCCCGAATGATGGATTGGCATTCCTTGACGATGCCTGTCAGGCGGAGATCGCGGCCGTTGCGGAAGAGCTGCGAGCGAACCCGTTGCCGACAGAAGCCTTACTGCCGGAAGATTTTGATATGCCCGCGTGTAAGGCCCTGATGGCAGGCGTGCGGGAGACCGTGGATAACGGAACCGGTTTCGCGGTCGTCGATCGCCTCGATGTTGACGACCTCGGCCGGGATATCGCGACTAAGGTCTATTGGTTGTTGATGTCGATGGCAGGGCGTCCGGTCGCCCAAAAGTGGGACGGCACACTGGTTTATGATGTACGTGACAAGGGTGGCAAGGCGACACCAGGGAGCGGTGTCCGCTCATCGACGACCAATGGCGGGCAAGGTTTTCACAATGATAACGTCTTTAACCTGCCGCCGGATTTTGTGGGTCTTTTTTGCCTGCAAACCGCGAAGAAGGGCGGGATTAGTGGAATTGTCAGCTTCGAGAGCGTTTATAACAAGTTGCTCGATGAGCATCGCGAGGTTTTGGAACGGCTCTATCAACCTTTCCATTTCGACCGCCAGATGGAACATGCGCCGAACGAAGAACGCTTGTCTCACAAGCCGATCTTCGAAGTGGATGGTGATGCGCTGAACGTGAATTTCTCGCCACGCCTGGTCGAGCACGGTTATCAGATGAAAGGCGAAGAACTCGATCCGGAGGCGCGCGCGGCCATTGATGCGCTTTGCCGAACGACGGAGATCGACAATCTCTGTAAGAGGTTTGAGTTCGAACGCGGGCAAATTCAGATCGTCAACAACCGTCGCCTGGGGCATCGTCGCACGGCGTTCCGGGATGCGGAGAAGCCCGAAGACCGACGGCATCTAGTGCGCATTTGGGTTCGAAAATCTGGCCGCCCATTCTATCAGGGCTAGAGAAGGAAATCAGCAGTGTCTTACGAAACCATCGAAGTCGATCCGCTAAGTCCCATCATCGGTGCCGAGATCAGAGGCGTTGATATTTCCAAGCCGCTTGGCAATCAGACTTATCAGGAATTGCATGATGCATTGATGAAGCATCAGGTGATCTTCTTCCGTGATCAGGAAATGACCTTAGACGAACACAAGGCATTCGGCCGTCATTTCGGTGAACTGCACATCCACCCGAGCGCCAAGGCGCCGGAAGGGCACCCCGAAATCATCACGATCCATGCGGACGAAAAATCCAAGGTGGTTGCGGGTATGAAGTGGCATTCCGATGTGTCCTGCGACGCGGAGCCGCCGATGGGCAGCATCCTGCATTTGCACACCATTCCGGAATCCGGGGGCGATACGATGTTCGCCAGTGGGTATGCCGCCTATGAAGCGCTTTCCGACCCGATCAAGAAAATGGTCGACGGATTGAAGGCGTGGAATGAATCTGCCCATGTTCACCGTGACCGCTTCGGCGCATCCGGTAAGTTACGGGACGGTGATGATGCCTTTCCGGAATCGCTGCACCCGATCGTGCGCACGCATCCTGTCACTCGGAAGAAAGCGTTGTTTGTGAACGAAAACTTTACCACGCGAATTGAGGGGCTAAATAAGAACGAGAGCGACGCAATTCTGAAAATGCTATGTGATCACATTGCAACACCGGAATTTCATTGCCGTTTTCGCTGGCGTGAGAAGTCGGTCGCGTTTTGGGACAATCGCTCCGCGCAACATCGCAGTGTCTGGGACTATTTTCCGCAAGTCCGCCATGGCTACCGGGTGACGATCGCGGGCGATAAGCCGTTTTAGAAAGCGGGAATGCTGAGGAGGGGCAGAACGTGAGCTATCCAACGATTGACGTTAAACCGCTCAGCCCCGTGATCGGTGCCGAAATCAGCGGTGTCGATCTTTCGCAGCCTCTCGGTAATCAAACATTTCAGGAAATCCATGACGCACTGATGGAACACTTGGTCGTCTTTTTCCGCGACCAAGAGCTGACACTGGATCAACATAAAGCTTTCGGACGTCACTTCGGCGAATTACATGTCCATCCGGCGGCGCCGGGCCCGGAAGGACACCCCGAAGTGATCAACGTGCATGCGGATGCGGATTCTAAATGGGTGGTCGGAGAGACCTGGCATAGTGATGTTACCTGCGATGACGAGCCGCCCATGGGCAGCATTCTGCAGATCCACGAGGTCCCGGATGCGGGTGGCGATACAATGTTCGCCAATATGTATCGTGCCTATGAAGCGCTGTCGGAACCTGTCCGAAAGATGTTGGACGGGCTGAATGCTGTGCATGATTCTGAGCACACGCTGAGCGTCCGTTATGGAGATCAAGGACGCTTCCGCGACCCTGATGCGCGATACCCCTCGGCGGTACACCCGGTGGTGCGCACTCATCCGGTGACGGGGCGGAAAGCGCTATATGTGAACACCTCCTACACCACTGCCATTGAAGGGCTTTCGAAGCGGGAAAGCGATGCGGTGTTGGAGATGTTGCTCCTGCACATTGCGACTCCGGAGTTCCAATGTCGTTTTCGGTGGCGACCGAAGTCGATTGCGTTTTGGGATAATCGCGCGGCCCAGCACAGGGCGCTGTGGGATTACTATCCGCAGACGCGTTCCGGATATCGGGTAACCATTGCGGGCGACAAGCCGTTCTAACAGATGAGTGAGAATATGATGCTAAGCCGAACCGTTGAGCAGTTCGACGAGACTTTCGATGTGATTGTGGTGGGATACGGTTTCGGCGGCGCCGTCGCCGCGATCAACGCGCATGATTCCGGGGCCGAGGTTCTATTAGCCGAGAAGATGCCGAACCCTGGTGGCATCTCTATTTGTTCGGGTGGTGGCCTCCGTCTCCCGCATGATCGGGACGCAACCTTCGAGTATCTGAAAGCCACAAATGATGGGACGACGCCGGACAATATTCTAGAAGTGTTCGTAGACGAGATGGTTCATATCGATGGCTACGTAGAGGAATTGGCCGAGGTGAATGGAGCCCGCGTCACGCGAACGGAACGGCCTGGTAGTTATGCCTTTCCAGGTTTTGACAAGATGTATTTCCTGCAGATCGAAGAAATTCCCGGTTTTGATCCAAAGCGCGACTATGCCTATGCGAATGCACTGAGCGGCGGACCGTTTATGTTCAAGGTACTTCAGGACAATATCGCCAAGCGCG
>CAXAGK010000023.1:0-18025 GCA_963968305.1 uncultured Rickettsiales bacterium
GTACAAGCGGGTCGCCAGATTGCCGGAGCACATAAAACGGTCATCCGGCCACATGTTGTCGGCCAGGCCGAGCGCACAGCCGACCGTTCCACAATTCGGCGCGTTCGAGATGATACTGAAATCCCATCTGAATTCTTCCGGCGTCACCCAGACACCACCGTCGATGAGCCGTAATGCTTTGGCGAGGCGCAGCAGACCTTCGTCGCCCGTGGCGAAGGATAGATCGACGACATCCGGTGTCGGCGCATCGGGTTCCATGGCTCGCCTCCCCCGTGGTTCGGACACCTATTATAGCAAGAATTTGCTTATTTCGGGGGATAAATTCCATGTGAAGGATGAACCAGCCCCCGTACAGCGTGAACGAGCACAAAACCTTTACGTCGGATCGAGGAAATCCTCGGCGTCTCTTGGCAGGTTCGGGTAGGCGGTGGGTCCGAGTTCGGTAACGTAGCCAAGCGTGCCCAAATCCTCCATCCGCATCGGGTAGAGCATGCCGTCGAGGTGGTCGTATTCGTGCTGCAGAAGGCGGGCGTGGAATCGGTGGGCGTTGAAGGCGATGGGCTCGCCCTCGAGGTCGACGGCTTCGAAGCGGATTTCGGTGTAGCGCGCCACTTGGCCGTAGAGACCGGGGAGGGAGAGACAGCGTTCCCAATAGAACTTCTTCTCCTCACTTAGTGGCGTGATTCTTGGATTGATCACCACGCTCCAGGGAATCTCCGACATCTTGGCGCCCACGGGCATGACTTCCTTGCGGACCCGGTAGGCGAACATACGGACCGGCTCATAGACCTGTGGTGCCGCGATGCCGTTGCCGCCGATATCCTCGCAGGTATCGATCAGGTCCTGGGCGAGCCGCGCGACCTCCGGCGCGGTCGGGTCCGCGATCGGTTCCGACACTTGTTTGAGCACGTCATGGCCCATACGGGCGATTTTTCGAATGGTCATCTTATGAGGTCTCCTGGGCGCTTTCGTCGCGGGACAATCCTGTTCTATGACCTATGTCTCATCGCATGACGGACGAGGATTTAACGACGGATATGGAGACGTTGCGCTTTCGATTGCGCGAGCGTGCCCGCGCCTTTGCGGCAAGCGAGATCGCGCCGCTTGACGATCTGCACACCCACGAGCGGCCATCGGAAGAATTGTGGCGTGCCTTCGGCGTTTGCGGAATAACGACCATTGGGTTGCCGAGGAAATTCGGCGGTGATGGTGGTGATTTACGTGCCATGGCACTGGTGGGCGAAGCGCTGGCCGCGGAAGGCGGATATCTCGGTCTGGCGGGGGCGTGGATGGCGCGCCAACTCTGTGCCCGTTTGCACATATTCGGCCATGGCACCGAAGAACAGAAGGCTACGTATTTGCCGAGATTGGCGGCTGGTCTGTCGACACCGTGTTTCGCCGTCTCGGAGCCCGGCGCCGGCGCACACCCGAAACATCTGAAGACGGAAGCGGTTCGTGACGGTGCCGAATACGTCATCAATGGTGAGAAAGCTTATCTCACTAATGGACCGATTTCGGATTTGATTCTGCTGCTAGCAATCACCGGCGTAGACGATGGACGTAAGCAATATTCGATCTTCCTGGTACCCCGCGATACGCCCGGGATCGAGGAGACCGAAGGTGTGAAGATAGACTTTCTCAAGCCTTCGTGCCATTGCGGGATGGCGTTCCGGGATGTCCACATTCCAGCGGATGCGATGCTGGGGCCCGAGGGCGACGCCTTCGCGACATTCTCACTGCCCATGCGGCGGGTCGAAGATGCGATTAGCTCTGCTAACAAAGCAGGTGCCTTCCGTTATCAGATCAATCGCCTGGGACAAGAAGTCGCTGGTATGGACTTGGATAAAGAGGCGTTGGCTGAGCTCGGCCGATTATCCGCGGCCCGCGACGGTCTTTCGGCGCTGTCATACCGGGCGGTGGAATTGCTCGACCTGGATCCCGACAATAATGCCGAGGAAGTTGAGGCGATCACGGCGGCCGGGCGCGATTGGATCAAGGACTTGCAGCAGCGCGTTGAGGCGTTTATCGAACGGGCTGGAATGACGCCGTCACCGAGGCTCGCCGCCGTCACGCGGGACATAGTGAAGACTACGGGAATTGCGGGCGGCGCTCATGCCCTACGTGCCGAACGCCGGGCCCGCGACTTGATGAACACAGAAACGGAAAAGAACCCATGAACGACTCCGCCGTCCTTGCCGCCGTTGGCGAGAAACTATCGTCGGTCGATGCCATCACCGAGGGGCTCTCGACGGTCGGCTATATTGCGTCGCGCCGTATCGCGACGGCGATTTTCATCGCGCAGAATCTTAATAAACCGATCCTGGTAGAAGGCTCCGCCGGTGTCGGTAAAACGGAGTTGGCTCTCTCCGCCGCCAATTGGCTCGGCCTGCCGTTGATCCGAATGCAATGTTACGAAGGCTTGGATGAAGCCAAGGCGTTGTATGAATGGAAATACGGCAAGCAGCTGCTCTACACGCAAATCCTGAAAGATAAGGTTGGTGATGTCCTGGAGGGAACCGAAGGGATGGACCAGGCGATGGAGCGCCTGCGCGGTTTCGGCGATCTGTTCTTCTCGGAAGAGTTTTTGGAACCCCGTCCGCTCCTAAAAGCGTTGCGGGAAGAAAACGGCGCCGTGCTGCTGATCGATGAGATCGACAAATCTGATGAGGAATTCGAAGCCTTCCTGCTTGAAATTCTGTCGGCCTTTCAGGTCTCGATCCCGGAGATTGGGACGATCGTGGCGAAGATTCCGCCGCTGGTCTTCCTCACGTCGAACAATATGCGGGAGATGGGTGATGCTCTGAAGCGGCGTTGCTTGCATCTCTATATTCCGCTGCCGGACGAAAAATTAGAGCGGCGCATTGTGTCGTCGCGCATCCCCGGCATCGAGGAAGGTTTGACGAAACAGTTGGTCAAGTTTGTCCAAATGCTGCGCGAGGAAGATCTCAAGAAGGTACCGTCGATTTCCGAGACTATCGATTGGGCGCGAGTGGTGTTGTTGATGCACGCGGATTCCTTGGACAGCGAATTGGTGCGGGATACGCTGAACGTGTTGCTCAAGTTCGAGCAGGACATCACGTCGGTCGAACGGCGCATCCCAACCTTGGTCCGCAAATCGGCGGAGTAGTGGGGGCGTATGCAAGAAACGCTTGAGGATTTCTTCCGCGCGCTGCGGGCGGCCGATATTCCAATTTCGCCGGCGGAGGCCATCGATGCGCATCTGGCGGTCGACAGCGTCGGCTATTCCGACCGGACTTTATTGAAGGATACGCTGTGTATCGCGCTGGCGAAGTCGGCGGCCGAAACCCATCGGTTTGACGATTGCTTTGACATGTTCTTCGCGCGCGACGAGTTCAAAAGCAGCGACGCAGAGGCAGGCGATTCAGAATCCGAAACCGAAGCCAGAGACGGCCCCGCACCGTTACCGGAAGGGCTGCCGCAAGAACTGCAGAACTCAGAATTGCTGCAAATGCTGGCGGATGGTGACCGCGAAGCGTTGGCGCAACGGATGGAACAGGCGGCGCGCGAGTCCGGGGCGATGAACATCCGTTACGTCACACAACGCGGTTTGCTGGTGCGGCGTATTCTAGACCGGATGGGGTTGCGTGAATTGGAAGCGGCGATCCGGGCTCTCAACCAGAACGAAGAAAACGCCGGTGCAGGCGATGCGGCACAGGAACTCGCACAGGCACGGCAGGATTTGTTCCAAGAGGCGCGGCAATATCTGGACCGGCTCTATGAGCTTTACGCCCGGCCCTATGGCCAACAATTGCGTGAGGAGTTCCTGGCGGAGACCGCTCTGTCCGCTGTTGAAATGCGCGACTTCGAGCGTATGCACAAGTTGGTTCGCAAGATGGCGAAGAAACTGGCGACCCGTTACAACCGGCGGCGCAAGCAGACACGGCGCGGTGTGCTCGATGTGCGGCGGACCTTGCGGCGGAACATGGCCAATGACGGCATTCCCTTCGATACGGTGTGGAAACAGACCAAGATCGACCGCCCGCGCATTGTTGTGATCTGTGATGTCTCACGCTCGGTCGCGGCGGCGGCGCGGTTCCTGTTGCTGTTCCTGTATTCGTTGAACGAGGTTATCGCGAAATTGCGAGCCTATGCGTTTTCCGACCACATGTCGGAGATCAGCGGTATCCTCGAAGAAAAATCGGTTGAAGTCGCGATCCCGGAAATTCTCGATAAGATCGGTTTTAGGCCGACGGATTACGGTCAATCCTTCGCCGATTTCGAGGAAGATTTCGGTGACGTCATCGACCGCAAAACGACGGTCATTATTCTGGGTGATGGTCGCTCGAACCATAACGACCCGCGTGTAGATCTGATGCGCTGGATACATGATCGCGCGAAAGCGGTGATCTGGTTGAACCCGGAGCCGAAGACATTTTGGGGCACCGGCGATTCCGAGATGCTGCGCTATCAACCGTTCTGCCACGTCGCCACGGTATGCAGAACGGTTCAAGACCTGGAACGCATCATTGATGATGTGTTGAAGAGTTATATCCGGGCGTAAGGCCCCGCTTTCTATTCACCCTGAATTGGTGCATCCGGCATTTGGAACGGATGCAAGCTCTCATAGGCGCGGGCGGCGCGCAGGACTAACGCGTCTTGGAATAACGGGCCGACAAGTTGTAGTCCGGCCGGTAGGCCATTTGCAGTAAACCCACACGGCACGGCGGCGGCGGGTTGTTGCGTCAGATTGAAGGGATATGTGAACGGCGTCCATTGGTGCCAGCGGGTGAATCCGTAGCCTTCCGGGAATTCGATGCCGGCGGCGAATGCGGGCAACGGTTGACCCGGTGTGAGGAGCAGGTCGTAGTCTTGAAAAAACGCCTGCATACGCTCTCCGATACCGGCTCGTTGTGAGGCGGCGTCGATGTAGTCAGCCGCGGCGACCCTGCGTCCTCGGTCCATGATTTCGCGCAATCCGCGATCCAAAAGGAAATGCTTTTCAACGGGAACGGCTTTAGCTGCTGCGGCGGCGGATGCGAACCAATGGGTTTGGAAGATGGATTCCGCGTCAGCCAAATCGGGGTCGACTTGTTCGACCACGGCACCCAGTTCCTCGAATGCCTTTGCGGCGGCATCGACGCGGTCCGCGATTTCCGGATGAACGAATTCCACATGACCCAATGTCGGGCTATAGGCGATCTTTAATCCCTTCACGCCGTCTTCAATGTCGTCCAAATGATTGCGGTTGTCGGGTGGCAGCGCCGTCCAATCGCGGATATCCGGTCCCGACATGATGTTCAGCATAACGGCTGCATCGCGGACAGTGCGCGTAATTGGGCCGGTGTGGGACAAGGTGCCGAAAGGACTGGCCGGCCAGGCGGGGACCCGTCCGTAAGTCGGTTTGATGCTAAAGACTCCGGTGAAGCTGGCGGGGATACGCACAGAGCCGCCCGCGTCCGTGCCAGTATGGAGCACGCCCATGCCGAGCGCCGTCGCCGCCACGGCCCCGCCGCTACTGCCGCCGGTTGTCCGCGAGGTGTTCCAAGGATTGCGGGTCACGCCACTCAACGCGCTATCGGTGATGCCTTTCCATCCAAATTCCGGCGTCGTCGTCTTGCCGAGGAAGACGGCGCCGGCCTCGCGCAGTCGTGCGACGGGTGGCGCATCTGTGTCCCAGGGCCCATCGGGGTCAGTTGTCTTGCTGCCCCGCAGTGTCGGCCAGCCTTTCGCCAACATCGTGTCCTTCAAGGTTGTCGGGACACCGTCGATAGGGCTGAGCGGTTCGCCGCTCTGCCAGCGTGCCTCGGCCGATTTTGCCGATGCCATGGCGGCTTCCCGATCGACGACGACGAAAGCATTCACCGCGTCATTGTAACTGTCGATCCGCGCCAAAGCGGCTTCGGTAACTTCTACAGGAGAGAGTTGTTTCGCGCGAAACGCGGCATTTAGTTGATCGACGGAGAGCGAATGGAGGTCGGTATCGGACATGGCGGCAATCCTGGAAATGTGAGGCAGTTAATATGCCCTTGTCTTCGCTGCGATGAAAGAGAGCCGAGAGGCGTCTTGATCGCAATGGCCGGCCCGCGTAGCGTTGGCGCTGGCGATTTAGTACAAGGTGCAGATGAGCGTTTATCTTACAAACGAACGGCTGGTAAGTAGGTTCCGCGTTATTGTCCCTGCAGTTTTGTGCCTTGTTGTCGCTGTGATATGGGCAGGCCGCAGCGATGCCGGGCCGCGCGAAAATATGTTGAATTGGTCGACCGCTTCCAAAATAGAGAACATCAGCCCGTATTTTGATTTCCGTCCGGAAATCCAAGTGTTCTCTCATCTGATTTGGGACAGACTATTCTATCGGGAACCAAATTCACCGGTCTTTAAGCCGCATCTAGCGACGAAGCTTAAGTGGAGCGGTGTTACGACCGTGGAAATCGAGCTACGCAAAGACGTAGTCTTTCATAACGGTGATCGGTTCTCCGCAGATGATATCGTCGAGATGGTGCGCCGTCTGAAGGATCCGAAACTTGGAACGCCTGGACATAGGGCGATCCAATGGATTGCTAAAATTGAAAAATTATCGAGCCATCGTATCAGGTTCGATCTCGTGCAACCAACGCCCCATCTGATGGAGATTCTGTCGGGGCCTTTCATAATCTTACCTCAGGCAGCATGGCGCGCTGTGCCAATGGACGGTAATGGAGAGCCGGACTATACGCAGATTCCTCCAGTTGGAAGTGGACCGTATCGGGTCAGTCGCATCGTGCCGGGATTAAATATCGAGCTGGAGCGGTTTCGCAGATACCATAAAGGGCCAAAGGGCCGTCCGGGCATTGGTCGCATACAATTTTTGACAATCTTGGACCCCCACGAACGCCGCAAACAACTGCTGGATGGACGAATCGATTGGCTAGGACGCTTATCGAAAGAGGCGTTCGAGAGGATGGAGCGAGAAGGAGTCCCGCTCCAATTGACAGGATTCCCCAGTATGCGGATAGCGTTTCTTGTGATGGATGGGGCGGGCCGCAACAATAAAAAATCCCCGTTTCGAGACGTCCGGGTTCGTCGTGCAATCGCTCACGCCATTAATCGTCCGGAAATTGCCCAGAACGTTTTTGGAGCAACGTCAAAAGTCATGCATTCGCTTTGCTATCCCAAGCAGGCTGGTTGTGAGCAAGACGTTCGCCGTTATGAATATAATCCTGACAAAGCCCAAAAACTTTTGCGAGCAGCGGGATATGGTCCAGCCGGCAAGTACCGTTTCGCGGATCAACTTAATAATTTAGCTGAAGATCTTCCGGGGAAACCGGTCGAAAAAACGAAACGCTTGCGTTCGATTATTGCGGACATCGTGAGCTATCGAAATCATCCTGCAAGCGAAGCTATGACATTTTATTTAAAAGCGATCGGCATAGACTCATCGATAGACGCATATAGTAGTTTCGAAAAGGCTCAACTTGGGTTCCAAAGGAACGGATTTGACGTGGCCCATATGACGTGGGCGTCACATGGTGCCCTTGATGTTGCCGAGATTCTCAATCCTTTGTTTCGTAATGGGACGTTAGACTATTGCCGCGACCATGAAATCAATCGTTGGCTGGATGTGGCGGCGAACTCGAACAACGCTCAAGCACGCCACCGCGCATATTCGAAGGCCTTGAAACGGCTTCAAGAAATGGCCTGTGTCGTGCCATTGTTCAACTATACAACCTTCTATGCGTATTCCAGGCACCTCGATTTTCAACCAACTTTGGACGACATCCCGCGCTTTTATCGAGCCAAATGGAAATAGTGTGATGTCGGTGGTTCCCGGTGCCTTGCAATGTTGTCCGTTATAGTTTGAGATCGACAGTATAAGAAAATATTGCGAGATGTGTTGAAGGGCTTGCCGGACAGTGAGGGGTTGCAAGCCAATCAATAGCGTCTCCGTGATTTCAATCAGGGAGAAGATGGATGCGAAGATTTTTCATGAAAACGGCTGCGGTGGCGACAGCCGCCCTGCTGTTGAGCGGGGGCTCCGCGCTGGCGGGGAAAGATAACGACACGTTGACTTGGTCTACCGACCGGGAAGCGGATGTAGCATTGCCGTACTACAATAACATCCGTGAAATGGTCATCATGGCGCGGATGACTTGGGACACGTTGTTGTTCCGCAATATTGAGACCTATGAATATGAGCCGCTGCTGGCGACGAATTGGAAATGGATCGACGATAAGACGATTGATCTAGAGCTCCGCAAGGGCGTGAAGTTCCATGACGGCAGCGATTTCGATGCTGATGATGTGGTGGCCACGTTCAATCACATCGTCAAGGAAGACAGCGGCATCATGACCCGCCGCAACGTCAGTTGGATGAAGAGCACCGAGAAGCTGAACCAGTTTAAGATTCGGATCCATCTCTCGAAAACTTTCCCAGCGGCGCTGGAATTCCTGGCGATGGCGCTTCCCATCTTCCCAAGCGATATTTGGAAGACGGCTCGGAAAGACGCCACGGGCAAGCCGGATTGGGGCACGATCGACGAAGTTGGCACCGGGCCTTACAAGATCAGCAAAGTGGTCCCGGGTGAAGCCATTACCATGGTAAAGAACGACAACTATTGGGCCGGTAGCCCGAAGGGCACGCCCAGCATCGGTACGGTTATCTTTAAAACCGTTCCTGACGCCGAGGCGCAAATCGCTCAATTGTTGACCGGCGAGATCGACTGGATTTGGGATGTGCCAAAAGATAAGGCGCAAGATCTTAAAGGAAGCGGCCAAGTCCAGGTCGTGAACGCCAAGACTTTCCGGATCAGCTATATCACCATGGATCGCGCGGGGCGTGCCGGTAAGGACGTCAAAAAGAACCCGTTCTACGACCTACGGGTACGGAAAGCCGTCGCACATGCCATCGACCGTAATGCCATCGCCAAGCAATTGGTTGGTGAAGCGTCCGATGCAATTCACTCAGCTTGCTATCCGTCGCAGTTCGGTTGCACGCAAGACGTGCCGAAATATGACTACGATCCGGCGAAATCGAAGAAACTTCTGGTCGAGGCCGGATTCCCGGATGGATTCACAACCGACATCTACGCCTACCGTCAGCGTGAATTCACCGAAGCGGTCATGGGCTTCCTGTCCAAGGTCGGCATCAAGACGAACCTGAAATACATGCAGTACAAAGCGCTGCGTGGGTTGGTTTGGGAAGGCAAGGCGCCGTTCCATCAAATGACCTGGGGTTCGTACTCGATGGCGGATGCTTCGGCGATCACCAGTCACTTCTTTAAGCAAGGCCGTGACGACTATTGTATCGACGATGAAATTAAGGGTTGGCTCGAGACCGCCGACACCAGTGTCGATACCGCTGTTCGCAAGGAGAACTACAAGAAGGCTCTGGCCAAGGTTCAAGCTGAACTTTGCTGGTTGCCGATGTTCACCTACGCGAAGAATTACGCGTTCAGCAAAGACGTCAACTTCAAGCCGACGAGTGACGAGATTCCTCGTTTCTTCACGGCGAAGTGGAAGTCAGAAAACTCGATTTAGGGCTCGGCCTATAGGGCCGCGCCCTATTCGATTGGGGTTGGGAAATGCTGTTATTTACGCTGCGGCGACTTGGTTACGCGATCCTCGTCGCGATCACGGTATCGATCGTAACATTTTCTCTGTTGCGGTTGTCCGGCGATCCGGCGGTGGCGATGGCGGGCGAAGGCGCGAGCGAGGAAGATGTCGAATTCGTTCGCAAGACATACGGTTTCGATAAAACACTCCCCGAACAATATTGGAAATGGGCATCGAAGGCGTTGCAAGGCGACCTTGGTATCTCGGTCTATTTGAAAGAAAAACCGGTCGCTGAGATCATCCTCGAACGCGCGCCTGTGACAATGAAGCTCGGGTTTTTTGCCCTGACCTTTGCGTTGTTGCTGTCGATACCGCTCGGTGTTCTGGCGGCGATGAAGCCGAACACGATCATCGATCGAACGGCGCTAACAATCGCTGTATTCGGGCAAGCGATGCCCAGCTTCTTTTTCGCTCTCACGCTGATATTCCTGTTCAGCGTCACTTACAGAATTTTTCCAAGCTCCGGCAGCAGCACTTGGGTGCACTTTATTTTGCCGTCGATTGCACTTGGATATTACGCGACACCGCAGATCATGCGCTTGACGAGAGCCGGCATGATCGACGTGCTTTCTTCGGACTATATTCGGACTGCGCGGGCCAAGGGGCTGAAGACGTATGTCGTACTGTTCAAGCACGCGTTGCGCAACGCGATCATTCCTGTCGTGTCGTTGTCGGCCGCACAACTAGGCTTCATGTTGGGTGGCTCGGTAGTAATCGAATCTGTGTTTACGTTGAACGGCCTTGGTCGTTTAGCGTGGCAATCGATCCAACGCTCCGACTTTGAGGTGATGCAGGCCATCGTTTTGACGATCGCCTGTTTCTACATCCTCTTTAACCTACTGGCCGACATCCTGAATGCGCTGATTGATCCGCGCATCCGGGTCCATTAGAAGGCAGGGAGAGAAAGAATGGCGATAAGCAGTTCTCCCGCGTCTTTACCATCGGTGGCCGAAATCCTTGAGCCGACGCCGGGTGCGATCCTGCGCAAACGGGCGCTTGGTGATTGGGGGGTGATGATCGGCGGCGGCTTTATGGTCGTGCTTCTTCTCGTGGCCTTCGGCGCGCCGTTGCTCACCTGGCATGATCCCTTGGGACAAGACTTATTTAACCGGTATGTGCCTCCGGTCTGGCACGAGAACGGTAGTTGGGTTCACCCGTTTGGCACCGATAAGTTCGGGCGCGACTACTACACTCGGATCATTTACGGCGCGCGAGTCTCGTTGATGATTGGATTTGCGGTGATGCTGATGTCCGGCGTCATCGGCACCGCCATGGGGATCGCGGCAGGGTATTTCGGCGGCCGGGTCGATATGTTCGTCACCTTCTTGATCAATACGCGCCTCGCCATGCCGGTCGTCCTGATCGCGTTGGCGGTAATCGCCTTGATAGGCAGTTCGCTCGAAGTTGTCATCCTGGTTCTGGGCTTCCTGCTATGGGAGCGGTTCGCGCTGGTAATGCGCAGTTCCACCCAACAGGTACGAAACCTCGATTACGTGGCGGCGGCGGAAGCGGCCGGTTGCACGACGATGCGTATTTTGATGACGGAAATCATGCCGAACGTCATGAACAATCTGATCGTCGTTGCGACCATTGAAGTCGCCCACGCCATTCTGCTGGAAGCGGCGCTGTCTTTCCTTGGCCTTGGGGTACAGCCGCCGGAACCAAGCTGGGGCCTGATGATCTCCGAAGGCAAGGGCGATATGTATTTCAAACCTTGGGTCATCGCCATTCCGGGCATCGCGCTCTTCCTCATGTTGCTAGCGATCAATTTGTTGGGTGATGGAATTCGGGATGTCACCTCGCCGGAGAGCCGAAATTGAGTACCGTCCTTGAAGTTGAAAATCTGGCGATCGAAATTCCAATTTCGGCCGGCCAACTGCATCCGGTGCGCGGCATTAGCTTTCATGTGGATCGCGGAGAGACGCTGGCGATTGTCGGTGAGTCCGGATGTGGGAAATCCCTGACCTCTCTCGCGGTCATGGGGCTGCTGCCATCAGCCGCTATTCGCCATGCGGATAAGATGGATTTCCAGGGCGATGCGATGGATGGATTCTCGGAAGCGCAGATGTCGGATATTCGCGGCAACCGCATGTCGATGATCTTCCAAGACCCGATGACGTCGCTCAATCCAACCTACACGATCGGCAATCAGCTCGAAGAAGTCATGTTGCGACACAAGAACGTCAGTCGCTGGGAAGCACGAGACCGCGCCATCTACCTGCTGGAGAAGGTCGGGATCACGGGGGCGGCGAGCCGTTTGAAACAGTATCCGCACCAATTGTCCGGCGGATTGCGCCAACGCGTCATGATTGCCATGGCCCTGATGTGCGATCCGGAACTGTTGATCGCGGATGAGCCGACGACGGCGCTGGATGTCACCATTCAGGCGCAAATTTTGCTGCTGATTGCGCAAATCCAAAAAGAGTTCAATATCGGCGTCATTCTTATCACCCACGATCTGGGGGTCGTGGCGCGGGTCGCGGATCGGGTCGCGGTGATGTATGCGGGTCGCATCGTCGAATCAGGGACGGGCAAGGAAGTTTTTGAAAAACCGCTGCACCCCTATACTCAAGGCTTGATGGACTGCATTCCCATTCCGGGCAAGACGGAGCCGGGGCAACATCTGGGATCCATCCCGGGGATCGTCCCGACCTTGGTCGGCGACTTGAGCGGCTGCATGTTCCGCGAGCGCTGTCCTTTCGCCCACGACGGCTGCCGCGAGGAACCGCAGGACCAGCAAATGGGGCCGGGTCGGGCCTATCAGTGCAATTTACCATCGGATATCGATCAACGGCAGCGAACCGGCGCATTGGAGGCGGCACAATGAGCACCCCTCTCATTACTGCCCGCAGCGTCCGCAAGACGTTTGCTATTAGCCAAGGAATGTTCAAGCCGAAACGCGCACTCCATGCAGTCAATGGTGTCACCCTGGAGATCGAAAAAGGCGACGTGCTCGGCCTCGTCGGCGAGAGCGGCTGTGGCAAAACCACGATGGCGAAGATGATCCTGGGGCTGGAGCATCCGACAGAGGGAGAAATTTTGATCGACGGCGAGCCATTGTCCGGCCTTGACCGTATCGCCGTTGCGCGTCGGGTACAGCCGATCTTTCAAGATCCGTATTCCTCACTTAATCCGCGGAAATCGATTGGCTCGATTATCTCCCTGCCATTGCGCGTACATAAGGTCGGCGACCCGAACGAATGGAAGAAGCGGGTCGAGGAGATGATGGAATTGGTGGGCTTACCGCGCCGTCTCTATCAGAATTATCCAAGCCAGCTTTCTGGTGGACAGCGCCAACGCGTCGCCATTGCGCGGGCACTGATCATGCGGCCCGAGATTGTGATCTGTGACGAGCCCACATCCGCCCTTGATGTATCTGTGCAAGCGCAAATCTTGAATGAGTTGCTGGATCTCCGCAAAGAACTCGATCTGACCTATTTGTTGATCACCCATAACCTGGCCGTGGTCGAACACATCGCGACCAAGGTGGCGGTGATGTATCTGGGCCGCGTTGTCGAGGCGGCGGATACGCGAACGATCTTTGACTCACCACAGCATCCTTATACCAAGGCATTACTGGGTTCCGTGTTGACGCCCGAGCCGGACTTGGATGTGCCCGACACTCATCTGGGCGCAACGTTTCCTAATCCCGTCGATCCACCATCGGGATGCACCTTCCATCCGCGCTGCCAATTCGCGATGCCTCATTGCAGCACGCGGGTGCCGGAAGTACACACCGTTGGATCGGCGGAAGTAGAGTGCCATTTGTTTGAAGAGGGGATGAAGCAGGCCTCATGACGCGCGAAAAGACGATCGAAAAGGCTCTCGCATTTTTCGATGACGGTGGATATGTCGAGGAATTATCCCGGCGTGTCGCCGTTCGGACCGAAAGTCAGAAGCCGGAACAACGGCCTGAACTTTACCGCTACCTTGAAGAAGAAATCACACCCGCCTTTCAGGCCATGGGTCACGATTGTCAGGTGTTCGACAATCCGGTCGACGGTAAAGGCCCGGTCTTGCTGGCGACCCGCATCGAGGATGAGAATCTTCCGACGGTTTTGGGCTACGGCCACGGTGATGTTATCCGTGGGGTCGAAGACCAGTGGTATGAAGGATTGTCGCCCTGGGAGACGGTGCGGGATGGTGACCGATTGTACGGCCGCGGCACGGCGGACAATAAAGGCCAACACACGATCAATATGAATGCCATGCGGATCGCGATGGAGACGCGCGGGGCACTTGGCTTCAATTCTAAATTCATGGTGGAGACGGGAGAGGAGAACGGCTCACCCGGTTTGCATGAATTGGTCTCGCAACATCTCGATGTGTTCTCCGCCGACGTTTTTATTGCGTCCGACGGTCCGCGCGTATCACCGGACATGCCGACGATCTTCCTTGGTGCGCGCGGTGTGAAGAATTTCGATCTGGTGTGCGAGCTGCGCGAAGGCGGGCATCATTCGGGTAATTGGGGCGGCCTACTGGCCAATCCTGGGATCATCCTTTCGCACGCGCTGGCCTCCATCGTCTCGGAGACCGGCCGGATCAAGGTCAAGGAATGGCTGCCGGGGCCATTGCCGAATTCGGTGAAAGCGGCGCTGCGCGGATTGACGGTCGACGGAGGTGAAAACGCGCCCGAGATCGACGAAGGGTGGGGAGAGCCCGACCTGTCCGCAGCCGAACAAGTATACGGTTGGAACAGTTTCGAAGTGTTGGCGTTCAAGGTCGGCAATCCGGATCGGCCGGTGAACGCAGTGCCGCCGCGCGCCTGGGCCCATTGCCAATTACGGTTCATCGCCGATACCGATCGTGATGCTATCATTCCGGCATTGCGCAAGCATTTAGACGAGAATGGCTTCGATATGGTCGAAGTGCAGCCGCCGCCGGATATGAACGCGGGCGATTTCGGCTCGACCCGGACCGACCCGGAGAATCCCTGGGCCGTGTGGGCATCGAATTCCCTGGAGCGGACCATAGGAAGTCCGCCGGCGGTGATACCGCAACTGGGGGGCTCTATCTGCAACGATGTTTTCACCGATCTGTTGGATTTGCCGACGATTTGGGTCCCGCATTCCTACGCCTCGTGCTCTCAGCACGCGCCGAACGAACATATCCTTCTATCTGAGGCCCGCTCCGCCATTGAATTGATGGCCGGGTTGTATTGGGATCTCGGTGAAGGGGACACACCGGCACAGGCCGTATAATGTCTGATGCGTCTCCTCCTTCCGTCGATCTCTCGCAAATTCGATGGTCTGATGCGCAGACATTGCGGCAAGATTATTTGGATGGCGGCGGATGGGGAAACTATCGACGGTCGGCTGTATTTAAAAGCGCTTCGGGTGACTAATTTTATTGATCAGTGTCAAGACGCATTAAGCATAAATGGAAATATTGGTGAAATATATATCTATTTTGGGAAGTATTTTATTGTATTGTATTTAAGTGCACGTAAAATAGACAAAGTATTAAGTATTTATTTATTTGAATTCCACAATGGGATGTCGCGCAGGAAGCATGAAGGCAACGAGCCCTTAATTGTAAAACGAAATTCACTTGAGGTGACCGCTGACCACCTGCTTGAGTGGGCAGGAGGCCCCTATTGCCAATTCAGTGTCGATGGCGGCCATTCGATGGAAGTCGCGTTGCACGATTTGCGTCTTGCTCATTCTGTGATGGCGGAAGGCGGTGTCGTTATGGCCGATGACTATTTTGATCCCAAGTCCCCCGGTGTTTCTGAAGCGGTAAATCGATTTTTTTAATGTACGGCGATGAAGTCCGGGTAGAGCCTTTCCTGATCACGGGGAACAAGTTGTTCCTGGCGACTACAGAATATGCAAAGCTGTATAGGGAGGCTATCAACACCGCGATTGATTTGGATGCCGAAGAGGTGTGGGATGCCGAGCTGTTTGGACACGCTGTAACGACTTTACTTTAGCGGGGGAGGTGGAGCCATGAGCCGTCAGGCTACGATTGACCGTGCGCTTACTTATTTCGATGACGGTAGTTACCTGGACGACGTCGCACGTCGGGTCGCGATTCCGACCGAAAGCCAAGATCCGTACCGGATACCCGATCTCTATCGATATTTGACCGACGAGATGCAGCCGGCGTTCGAAGCGATGGGATATGAGTGTCGGATTTACGATAATCCACTCGAAGGCAAAGGCCCCGTCCTGTTGGTGCATCGCGACGAGGGGGATGACCTACCGACGATCCTCGGCTACGGCCACGGCGACGTGATCCTGGGATACGAGGAGCAATGGTATGAGGGACTGTCCCCATGGCGGATAGAGGAGCGCGGCGATAAGGTGTACGGGCGAGGCACCGCCGACAATAAGGGACAGCATTGCCTCCATATGGCGGCACTGGCATGCGTTCTAGAGGAACGCGGAAGCCTTGGTTTCAATCATAAATTTATGATCGAGATGGGCGAGGAGAATGGCTCCGCGGGCGTGAATGATATTGTTGCAGCCAATCTAGATGATTTCGCTGCCGATTTTTACTTAGCCTCCGACGGACCACGCATCGACGCTGCCAAGGCGAATATCAATTGTGGCAACCGGGGTGCGGTGAATTTCGATCTGGTGTGCGAGCTGCGCGAAGGCGGTCACCATTCCGGAAATTGGGGGGGATTACTCGCCAATCCGGGCATCATCTTGGCCCATGCCATTGCGAGTATTGTGAGTGAGAGGGGGCAAATCCTGGTAAAGGATCTCTTGCCGCCACCGATTCCGAATTCGGTGCGCGTCGCCTTGCGGGATGTCGCGCGGGAGGGCGGACCGGACGCGCCCGAAGTGCAGGATTGGTGGGGTGAGCCGGGGCTCAGTGCGTCGGAGAAGGTCTATGGCTGGAACACATTCGAGGTGTTGGCCTTCAAAGTAGGTAATCCGGATCGGCCGGTGAACGCGGTGCCGCCGCGCGCTTGGGCGCATTGCCAGATTCGCTTCGTTGTCGGCTCCCGTTGGGAAGAATTCCAAGACATCATTCAAAAACACTTGGATGAAAATGGATTCAATATGATCGAGGTGATGGATGCTCCAGCTGAGAATGCCGGTGGCTTCAAGGCGTCGCGTACAGACCCTGATCACCCTTGGCCGAGCTATATCGCGAATTCGGTGACGCGCACGACCGGGGAGAAGACGGTCAAATTGCCGAATTCCGGCGGCTCGATTTGCAACTATATATTCCAGGACACACTTGGATTACCGTTGTGCTGGATACCGCATTCTTATGTGGGTTGCTCGCAGCACGCGCCGAACGAGCACATTTTAAAGAGCGTCACCCGTGAAGGCATTGCGATCATGGCGGGCGTTTATTGGGATATCGGCGATCCAACGACGCCTGTTCCGGAGAGGGATTAAGCGATGACTGAAGCATGTGATCTATCTGCCAGAGACGCCCGACGTATGATGGGTGACAGCGCGTTATCGCCGGTCGAATTGTTTGATTCTTGTCGCCAACGCATTGAGCAGGTGAACCCCGCCGTCAACGCGATTGTCGCCGAGCGTTTCGACGACGCGCGGAAAGAGGCGGTAGCGGCGGAAGCTGCGATTCAGCGAGGCGATCCCTTACCGATACTGCATGGTCTGCCGATCGGTGTGAAGGATGCGAACGAGGTTGGTGGTCTGCGATCGACCTATGGGTCTCTAATTTATAAGGATAATATTCCGAAGCAGGATGAAGGCCTGGTTAAGGCGGTGCGCGGGAATGGCGCTATTGTCATGGGTAAGACCAACACGCCGGAATTCACCGCCGGGGCAAATACAATAAATCTAGTTTACGGCGTGACCCGAAATCCGTTTGATACGGACCTGACCTGTGGCGGGTCGTCCGGCGGCACGGCGGTGGCGCTCGCATGCGGGATGCTGCCATTGGCGATGGGCTCGGATATCGGTGGCAGTGTCCGTGTTCCGGCGACCTTCAGTGGTGTTGTCGGTCATCGTCCCACGCCGGGATTGGTACCCTATGATCGACGGGCGGTGGCGATGACACCCTTGGACCTGCAAGGCCCATTGGCGCGCAATGTAAGGGATGCAGCGTTCTTGTTATCTGCAATGGCCACTCCGGGCACGGGGGATCCAATGGCATTCCCGCACGACGAGTCGAGATTACGGGAGTTAGAGCCAGTTGATCTCGGATCACTTCGGATCGGGATATCCCCGGACCTGGGATGCGCGCCGGTCGCAAAGAGCATCCGCTCGACCTTCGGTGACCGCATGACCGCGCTTTCACGACATGCTGTGGTGGTCGAGGAAGTGCCGCTGGGGTTGGCCTCCGCCCTGGATGTTTTTTGGATATTGCGCGGTGTGTATTTCGCCGCGGCGCATAAACGGCACTATGAGGAACACTATGACGAGCTTGGTGCGACCGTGCGCTCGAACTACGAAGCGGCGATGGAGATGACGATGGAGCAGGTCGGCTGGGCCTGCCGGGAGCAGATGAATATCTGCCAGAAATTTGAGCAATTATATGAAGATTT
>CAXAGK010000024.1:0-17864 GCA_963968305.1 uncultured Rickettsiales bacterium
GCCTTACGATGTCTATGACGAGATGGATTTCGATATCCCGATCGGCAAGAACGGTGATTGCTACGACCGCTACCTCGTGCGTGTTGAAGAAATGCGTCAGAGTCTTCGGATAATTCAGCAATGCATCGAGAAGATGCCGGATGGTCCTGTGTTGTCTGAAGACGGCAAGGTTGCTCCTCCCCGACGGGGGGAGATGAAGCAGTCAATGGAAGCGTTAATCCATCACTTTAAGCTTTATACCGAAGGCGTCCACGTGCCGAGCGGTGAGACATATACGGCTATCGAGGCGCCGAAAGGCGAATTTGGTGTGTATCTCGTGGCGGATGGCACGAACAAGCCTTACCGCTGTAAGATTAGGGCACCCGGATTTGCGCATCTCGCGGCAATGGATTTCTTGTGCAAAGGACATATGCTGGCCGATTCGGTCGCTGTGCTGGGATCCATGGATATCGTTTTCGGCGAAATAGATCGCTAGCGGGAGAGGCGGCACTGGAATGAGCGAAAGTTTCGAATTTACGCCAGACTATCTTGAGCAGGCGAAAAAGGCGATGGCCAAATATCCGGAAGGCCGTCAACAGAGCGCAGTGCTCGCATTGCTTGATTTGGCGCAACGGCAGAACGACGATGGCCATTACGTGACCGCGGCAGCCGTTGATACGATCTCCGAAATGCTGGATATGGCGCGGATTCGTGTGATGGAAGTCGCGACCTTCTTTACGATGATTAATCTCGAGCCGGTTGGCAAATATCTTCTCCAATGTTGCACGACGACGCCGTGTTGGCTGCGTGGCTCGGGCCCGGTACATGAGGCAATTCAATCTAATCTCGGTATTCACAACGGCGAGACGACAGATGACGGTTTGTTCACGCTGATGGAAGTTGAATGCTTGGGTGCGTGCACGAATGCACCGATAGTTCAGGTGAACGATGACTATTACGAGGATTTAGACGCGGATAAAATCGTAGGGCTTCTCGATGCGCTTAAGCGCGGAGAAAAACCAGCACGCGGTCCCCAGAACGGACGGCAGAATTCAGCACCTATTGGTGGACCTCAGACATTGGTCGATATGAAGTTCGGGGGCGATTGAGCATGTTGCAGGACCAAGATCGCATCTTCACGAACCTTTATGGTCTACATGATTTCCGATTGCCTGGTGCGAAGACGCGCGGTGATTGGGATAATACCAAGAAGCTGCTCGAGATGGGCCGTGACGGTATTGTCGAGGAAGTAAAAGCCTCCGGTTTACGTGGCCGGGGTGGTGCCGGTTTTCCGGCAGGCTTGAAATGGTCTTTCATGCCGAAAGAATCGGACGGTCGCCCCGCTTACTTGGTCATCAACGCGGATGAGAGCGAACCCGGTACCTGCAAAGACCGTGAGATCATGCGGCACGATCCGCATAAGCTCTTAGAAGGCTGCTTAATTGCCGGATTTGCGATGGGGGCGGTTGGCGCCTACATTTATATCCGGGGCGAATTTTACAACGAAGCTATGGCACTCGAAGAGGCCGTCGCCGAAGCCTACGACGCCGGGTTGATCGGTAAGAATGCCTGCGGTTCGGGATATGACTTCGACATTTACGTCCACCGCGGTGCAGGTGCTTATATTTGCGGCGAAGAGACTGCCTTGCTTGAAAGCTTGGAAGGTAAGAAGGGCCAACCGCGTCTGAAACCTCCGTTCCCGGCAGCGGCTGGTGTCTGGGGTTGCCCAACGACTGTGAACAATGTCGAGACCATCGCGGTCGTCCCGACCATTCTGCGCCGAAGCGCCGGCTGGTTCACCAGTTTTGGGCGCGAGAACAATCACGGCACGAAGGTATTCTGTATTTCCGGCCATGTTGAGAAACCGTGCGTCGTTGAAGAGGCAATGTCGATTCCTCTGCGCGAGTTGATCGAGACCCATGCTGGCGGCGTTCGAGGTGGCTGGGGCAATCTGAAAGCGGTCATCCCTGGTGGCAGTTCCATGCCATTATTGCCGAAATCGGTTTGCGACGATCTTATTATGGATTTCGACGCGCTCGTCGCGGCGCAATCCAGCCTTGGGACAGCCGCCATCATCGTGATGGATAAATCGACGGACATCATTAAAGCCATCGCACGTATCGCGTATTTCTATAAGCATGAAAGTTGCGGCCAATGCACGCCGTGCCGCGAAGGCAGTGGCTGGATGTGGCGTGTGCTCGAAAGAATGGCGCGCGGCGAAGCAGAAGTTGAGGAAATCGATATGCTCTGGGATGTTACCAAGCAGATCGAAGGACATACGATTTGCGCGTTCGGTGATGCCGCCGCATGGCCTGTTCAAGGGTTGCTCAGGCATTTCAGAGATGAGATCGAGCAACGAATTCTCGAAGGCAAGGGCGTCGGCGCTCAGGCGGCGGAGTAGGAACAGAACATGCCGAAGCTAAAGGTTGACGGAATTGAAGTAGAAGTGCCGCCGGGATCGACGGTCCTGCAAGCCTGTGAGGCCGCGGGCAAAGAAATCCCGAGATTCTGTTACCACGACCGGCTGTCTGTTGCTGGGAATTGCCGGATGTGCCTCGTTGAGGTTAAACCCGGACCGCCGAAACCGGCCGCGAGCTGCGCTTTGCCGGCTGGTGACAATATGGAAGTCTTCACCGATTCGGAGATGGCGCGGAAGGGACGGGAAGGGGTCATGGAATTCCTTCTCATCAACCATCCACTTGATTGTCCGATTTGTGATCAGGGCGGTGAATGTGATCTGCAGGACCAAGCCATGGGCTTCGGTAGCGCAGGTAGCCGTTACCGTGAGCCTAAGCGCGCTGTTGAAGAAAAGTATATGGGCCCGTTGATCAAGACGATCATGACCCGGTGTATCCATTGCACGCGTTGTGTGCGTTTTTCGACTGAGATCGCCGGTGTCGAGGATATGGGATTGATAAATCGCGGTGAAAACGCGGAGATCAGCACTCTGGAGCACGCAGTTGCTTCGGAATTGTCGGGTAATGTAATCGATTTGTGCCCGGTAGGTGCTTTGACCTCTAAGCCTTACGCCTTCGTTGCTCGGTCTTGGGAATTGACCAAGACCGAATCGATTGACGTGATGGATGCCGTCGGCAGCAACATTCGAGTCGATGCACGAGGCAATGAAGTGCTGCGCGTTTTACCGCGCCTTCATGAAGACATAAACGAGGAATGGATTTCCGATAAAACGCGCTTTGCCTGTGACGGCTTAAGCCGCCAGCGTTTGGACCAGCCATACATCCGGAATGCGGATGGAAATCTCGAACCGGCCACTTGGCAAGCTGCCCTGGCATTGACAGCGACGAAGCTTAAGTCCGCAGGTGGTAAATCCGCCGCAATTATCGGTGATCAAGCTTGTGCTGAATCTATGTTCGCTCTCAAGCAACTGATGGACGGTAATGGGTCCGGAAACGTCGATTGTCGCCAAGACGGTGGGGCGATGGATGCGGGGGGCCCGGCAAGCTATCGCTTTAATACTACGATTGCCGGTATTGAGGACGCCGATGCTTGCCTCATCATTGGCTCCGATCCTCGGGTAGAAGCGCCGGTATTGAATGCGCGTCTTCGTAAGCGTTATTTGATGGGTGGCTTTAAGATTGGTGTTGTCGGAGAACAACGCGATCTCACCTATAAGTACGACTATCTTGGTGCGGGTGGCGATACCTTGAAGCAAATTGCTGACGGCACGCACCCCTTTGCGGAAATTTTGCGGAATGCCGAGCGCCCGATGTTGATCCTTGGTACCGGTGCGTTGTCCCGGACAGATGGTAGCGCAGTCCTTGCGGCGGCCCGCAAAATTGCCACGGACACCGGTATGGTGGCGGACGGATGGAACGGTTTCAACGTTCTACAAACCGCCGCCTCACGTGTGGGCGGTATGATGCTCGGATGTGTGCCTTCGATCGATGGACGAGGAACTAATGAAATCCTCGTCGGTGCTCAGAATGGCGATATATCCGTTGTCTACCTGCTAGGCGCGGACGAAATCGATACATCCGCTCTTGGGCAAGCCTTCGTGATTTATCAGGGGCACCACGGCGATGTTGGCGCACACCGCGCAGATGTCATCTTGCCGGGAGCGGCTTATACCGAAAAGAACGCGATTTACGTAAACACCGAAGGCCGGGTGCAACTCGGTGAACGCGCAGCATTTCCGCCGGGCGAGGCACGGGAAGATTGGGCGATTATCCGGGCTTTGTCCGGTGAGATGGGTATTGCCTTGTCGTATGACACGCAAACGGCTCTTCGCGAGAAGATGCAAGCGACGCATCCCGCGTTTTTGGCTTTAGACATGGTCGAAGCAGCCGAATGGAGCGAATTCGGCGACGCGGGAGAGATCGATGATGCGCCATTCGAAAGCGCTGTCGGTAATTTCTATATGACAGATCCCATTAGCCGGGCGTCCGAGACGATGGCGAAATGCGTGGACGAAATTCTCGGCACAGCGGAGGCGACGGGGACCGATGGCTGAACTCTGGGACGGCTATATCTGGCCGACACTCTGGATCGTGCTCGGTATCGTGGCGATTGTGGTGCCCGTTCTTTTGAGCGTCGCTTACCTGACCCTTGCCGAACGTAAGGTCATCGGTTGGATGCAATACCGAAAAGGCCCGAACGTCGTTGGCCCCTTTGGTTTGCTGCAGCCGTTGGCGGACGGTGCGAAGCTATTTTTGAAAGAAACAATCGTGCCGTCGGTGGCAAACCGGGTGATGTTTATCCTCGCGCCGATGATTACGTTTATTCTCAGTTTAATTGCATGGGCCGTGATCCCGTTCGATTCGAACTTGGTCGTGGCGGATATCAACGTCGGTGTTTTATATTTATTCGCGATATCGTCGCTCGGCGTCTACGGGATCATCATGGCGGGGTGGGCATCTAATTCGAAATATGCCTTTTACGGGGCTCTTCGGTCCGCGGCCCAAATGGTCTCTTATGAAGTATCCATTGGTTTCGTCATTGTGTCGGTTCTATTGGCGGTAGGTTCATTGAACCTGTCGACGATCGTTGAATCGCAGTCCGGCGGTATCATGAATTGGCATTTCTTCGGAATTCTATTTCCGATGTTTATTGTCTTCATCATTTCCGCCCTGGCCGAAACCAATCGGGCGCCTTTTGATCTTCCGGAAGCGGAAGCGGAGTTAGTCTCCGGGTATAACGTCGAATATTCCGCGATGACGTTCGCCATGTTCTTTCTCGGCGAATACGCGAATATGATCTTGATGAGTGGTATGACTGCAATCCTCTTCCTTGGCGGTTGGATGGCACCATTTGATTTCGCGCCATTCACTTGGATCCCGGGACCGATTTGGTTTGCCTTAAAAATCGGAGCGATCCTGTTTATCTTTTTGTGGGTTCGCGCGACATTTCCGCGATATCGCTACGACCAATTGATGCGGCTCGGTTGGAAAATCTTCTTACCGTTGTCGTTGTTCTGGGTGGTGTTCACCGCCGGTTTCTTGCTTGTGTTCGACATGGTTCCCCCGACAGGTGGCGCATGATTAATCGCCCCGCAGTGTTAGAGAAAGAGTAGGCCTATGGCGTTTATTGATCGAACGGCCCGCGCGTTTCTTCTGGCCGAACTTGTCCAAGGGATGTCCTTGACCCTGCGGGCGATGTTTAAACCGAAACACACGATTAATTACCCGTACGAAAAAGGCCCGCTTTCGCCACGATTCCGTGGCGAGCATGTCTTGCGTCGTTACCCAAACGGTGAAGAGCGTTGCATTGCCTGTAAGCTTTGCGAAGCTGTGTGTCCCGCACTGGCGATTACCATTGAAGCGGAACCCCGCGAAGATGGTAGTCGGCGGACGACTCGCTACGACATCGACATGACCAAATGCATTTATTGCGGCTTCTGCCAGGAAGCATGTCCGGTCGATGCCATCGTAGAAGGGCCGAACTTCGAGTACGCGGCCGAAACGCGAGAAGAATTGTTCTACAACAAAGAAAAATTGCTCGATAACGGCGATCGTTGGGAGCATGAAGTCGCAGCCAATCTTGAATTGGATGCGCCGTATCGTTAGAGAGATTGCGCGTTGCGACCCGGCGCAGGGTAGAATCATGTTTTGGGTGGACCGGGAGGGGGAAGGTAAATGATCGTACAGGGATTGGCGTTCTATCTCTTTGCGTTCGTCGCAATCGCGTCGGGCGTAATGGTGATTTCCGCCCGCAATCCGGTGCACTCCGTGCTTTTCCTCATTCTCGCCTTCTTCAATGCCGCGGGACTGTTCGTGTTGATGGGTGCCGAATTTCTCGCGATGATCCTGGTGGTCGTCTATGTTGGCGCCGTGGCGGTGTTGTTCCTGTTCGTCGTTATGATGCTGGACATCAACTTCGCCGAGCTCCGGCAAGGGTTTTTGCAATACATGCCGGTCGGCGGCCTGATCGGCATCATCTTGCTCGCCGAGTTAATACTGATCCTCGGCAGTTGGGTCGCGGCACCTGGTACGACGGGGGTTGCGTCATCGCCAATTCCACCCCCGGCAGAGGTCAGCAACACCCTGGCGCTCGGGCGGTTGATCTACACGAAGTATATATATTTCTTCCAAGCCGCGGGACTGATTTTGCTGGTCGCTATGGTCGGGGCCATCGTGCTGACCTTGCGTCAACGCCCCGGTGTGCGGAAGCAACGCATCTCCGATCAACTGGCGCGTCGCCGCGAAGACGCAGTAGAACTTGTTAAGGTAGAATCGGGGAGTGGCATCTGATGCTTGAAATCGGCCTCGGCCACTATCTGACGGTTTCCGCTGTTTTGTTTACGCTGGGATTGTTCGGCGTGTTCCTGAACCGGAAAAACGTGATCATCATTTTGATGTCGATTGAGCTGATGCTACTCGCCGTCAACATCAATATGGTCGCTTTTTCCACGCATTTACAGGATCTTGTAGGCCAGGTCTTCGCGATGTTCGTGTTGACTGTCGCCGCCGCGGAAGCGGCCATCGGGCTGGCGATCCTCGTGACGTATTATCGTAACCGCGGGTCCATCGCGGTCGAAGACGTCAATTTGATGAAGGGCTGATTGGGGATGGAAGTCGCTATCGTATTTCTGCCGCTGATCGGCGCTATAATCGCCGGCTTTTTCGGCCGTATCATCGGCGATAAAGGCTCGTCGATCCTAACTTCGAGCTTTCTGACACTGTCGGGCGTATTCTCGTGGATGTTGTTCTTCGACATCATCTATGGGGCTGGCCCGCGCTCAGTTGAGCTGTTCACTTGGATCGACGTCGGAGATTTTGAGTTTTCTTGGGCTCTGAAGATGGACCAGTTGACGGCGGTAATGCTAGTCGTCGTGACGACCGTCTCTTCCGTCGTCCATTGGTATTCCATCGGCTACATGCATCACGATAAGGGGATTCCCAGGTTCTTCTCGTATCTCAGCCTATTCACGTTCTTCATGCTGATGCTGGTGACGTCCGACAATCTCGTCCAACTGTTCTTCGGTTGGGAAGGCGTGGGACTGGCCTCATATCTGCTGATTGGGTTCTGGTATAACAAACCGTCGGCGAATGCGGCCGCCATTAAAGCATTCTTGGTCAACCGTGTAGGTGACTTCGGTTTTGCCCTTGGTATCTTCGGCACATTTGTTCTTTTCGACACGGTCAATTTGGACACGATATTCGCTGCAGTACCTGGTAATGCGAACGCCAGCTTAGTCTTCCTTAGTTGGGATTTCCACGCGATCACGGTGATTTGCCTGCTGCTCTTCATGGGGGCGATGGGCAAGTCGGCGCAGCTGGGCCTGCACACTTGGCTGCCGGACGCGATGGAAGGCCCGACACCGGTCTCTGCCCTTATCCATGCGGCGACGATGGTGACAGCTGGCGTCTTTATGGTCTGCCGCCTGTCACCAATGTTCGAATACTCGGAGACGGCGTTAATGGTCGTCACCGTGGTGGGTGCCTCAACCGCGTTCTTCGCGGCGACCGTCGGTTTGACGCAAAACGACATCAAACGGGTGATCGCTTATTCGACGTGCTCGCAGCTTGGCTATATGTTCTTCGCCGCAGGTGTTTCGGCCTATGGCGCCGCAATGTTCCATCTATTCACTCATGCCTTTTTCAAAGCATTGTTGTTCTTGGGATCGGGCTGCGTCATTCACGCCATGTCCGACGAACAGGATATGCGTAAGATGGGCGGTATCTGGAAGCACATTCCGGTCACTTATACCTACATGTGGATAGGTAGTTTGGCGCTTGCGGGCGTCGGCATACCAGGCGTCTTTGGTTTTGCCGGGTTCTATTCAAAGGACGTCATTCTCGAATCAACCTGGGCCGCAAATAGCGGTGTTGGTTATTACGCATTCTGGCTTGGTATTGCAGCTGCGTTCATGACGGCCTTCTATTCCTGGCGACTGTTGTTCATGACATTCCATGGCAAAACGCGGGCGGACGAACGGGTATTTGCCCATGTTCACGAATCACCGAAGATCATGACGGTGCCCCTTGCGGTTCTTGCGATCGGCGCAATTGTTGCCGGTTTCGTCGGGCACGATGCCTTTATCGGTAGTGGATACGGCGCCTTCTGGGGCGAGTCTCTGAAAGTTCTGCCGACACATACTGCCCTTGCAGAAGCCCATCATGTGCCGCTGTTCATAAAACTCTTGCCGCTCTTTATGGGAGCTGGTGGTATTTGGCTCGCCTATCGGATGTACATCCAATATCCAGGTATGGCCGACCGGTGGATGAACTACCACAAAGAGCTTTATGCATTCAGCTTGAACAAATGGTATTTCGACGAATTATACGACCGCATTTTTGTCCGGCCTGCATTCTGGTTGGGTAACCTGTTTTGGAAGAAGGGTGATGGCGCGATCATTGACGGCTTTGGGCCAGATGGGATCGCGGCGGTTACGCGTCGCGTGGCGTCGCGCATGAGTTGGCTGCAGAGCGGCTACGTTTATCATTATGCTTTCGCCATGATGATCGGTGTTGTTTTGCTGGTCACCTGGTACATGGCCGTCGGAACGGCGGGGTAGGAACGATGGCCAGCGATATGCCGATCCTTAGTATAGTAACCTTCTTACCGCTTGTCGGGGCACTGCTGATCTTATTGCTGGTGCGCGGCAGTGCGGAAGAGACTGCCAATAACGCCCGTTGGAGCGCCCTTTGGACGTCGTTGATCAATTTAGTGATCTCGATCTTCATATGGACCGGCTTCGATAATTCAACGCATGCCTTCCAATTCGTCGAGAAGGCGCAATGGATGCCGGCGTTCAATATCAATTATCACATGGGCGTCGACGGTATTTCGGTCTTCTTTGTGTTGTTGTCCACATTGTTGACGCCGGTCTGTATTCTGGCGAGCTGGAACGCCATTCAGGAGAAAGTAAAAGAGTATATGATCGCTTTCCTCGTCCTTGAGACGATGATGGTGGGCATGTTCTGTGCGCTGGACTTCGTGGTCTTTTACATCTTCTTCGAAGCAGTTCTGATCCCGATGTTCCTGATCATCGGCGTCTGGGGTGGCGCGCGCCGGGTCTATGCGGCCTTTAAATTCTTTCTATACACGCTACTCGGCTCCGTCTTGATGCTTCTGGCCATTATGGTGGCTTATTTCCAAGCGGGTACTACCGATGTCCCGACGCTCATGGCATTCGACTTCCCAATCGAGCTGCAATATTGGATGTGGCTCGCGTTCTTTGCCTCATTTGCCGTCAAAGTCCCCATGTGGCCGGTCCATACGTGGTTGCCGGATGCTCACGTTGAAGCGCCGACTGCAGGCTCGGTGATCTTGGCGGGTGTTTTGCTGAAGATGGGCGGTTACGGATTCTTGCGCTTCTCCTTGCCGATGCTGCCGGAGGCATCCGAATTCTTCACGCCTTTGATCTACGGCCTCAGCGTCATCGCGGTGATCTATACGTCGCTTGTCGCGCTGGCGCAGGAAGACATGAAGAAACTGATCGCGTATTCGTCGATTGCTCATATGGCGTTTGTGACGGTCGGTATCTTTGCAGGTAACGAACAAGCGGTCGCTGGCTCAATACTCCAAATGCTGAGCCATGGTTTAGTCTCGGCGGCATTGTTCCTGTGTGTCGGCGTTGTCTACGACCGCGTACATTCTCGCGAGATCGATACATATGGTGGCTTGGTTCACCGAATGCCGCTCTATGCCTTCGTCTTTTTATTCTTTGCTTTGGCGTCCGTAGGGCTTCCCGGAACCAGCGGGTTCGTCGGCGAAATTCTAATCCTTGTGGGCGCGTTTAAGGCCAATACATGGGTCGCGGCTCTGATTGCGATCGGTATGGTGCTGGGCGCGGCTTATATGCTGTATCTCTATCGGCGAGTGATCTTTGGAGAATTGACGAAGGAACATTTGATGAAGATTCTCGACCTTGATCGTCGAGAGATCATAATTTTCGCACCGCTCATCATCCTCGTTTTGTGGATGGGAATTTATCCAGCTTCGTTCTTGGATGTGATGGATGCGTCGGTAGTGAATTTGGTGAAGGATTATAATGCGGCCCTCGCGGCAGCCGCGGACAGTTCCGTAACGACGGCGTTGAAGTAGGGAACCTAGAGATGACCGATATGCCCAACTTCTACCCAGCTCTCCCAGAAATTTTTCTCGCGTGTGCGGCGATGGCCTGCATGATGGTCGGTGTTTTCGTTAACGAGAAAAAAGCCCTCTCCGTCGTTCATGTTCTGTCGCTTGCATCATTGATCATTGTCGGCATCTTGCTGGTCTCGATGCGTGACCAGCCGATGAGTGGTTTCAACGGCCAATTCGTTAGTGATGACTTCGCCATATACATGAAACTGCTTGTGCTTCTTGGCTCGTTTGTGACCTTGCTGATGAGTCAAAGTTACCTGAAACGCGAAAACATGGCGCGGTTTGAGTATCCGGTCCTCGTTTTATTCGCGACTGTCGGTATGATGATGATGGTCTCGGCGAACGACCTCATTGCGCTCTATTTGGGCTTGGAACTGCAAAGCCTCTCGCTCTACGTCCTGGCGGCATTTAAGCGGGATACCACGCGTTCTTCGGAAGCCGGATTGAAGTACTTCGTTCTCGGCGCGTTGTCCTCCTGTATGCTGCTGTACGGCTGCTCGATGATTTACGGCTTTACGGGCACCACGGCGTTTGACGACCTCGCGAAGGTGCTCAGCGGCCCCGAGACGGCCTCAATCGGCCTCATCGTCGGCATCGTGTTCTTGATCGCGGGGCTTGCCTTTAAAGTCTCCGCCGTGCCGTTCCATATGTGGACACCTGATGTCTATGAAGGTGCGCCAACACCGGTGACAGCTTTCTTCGCTCTGGCGCCTAAGATTGCGGCTATCTCAATCTTCGTGCGTGTGATGATCGATCCCTTCGGTGATTTATTGTCTGAGTGGCGACAAATTATCGTCTTCATCTCGATCGGATCGATGGTCCTTGGTTCCTTCGCTGCAATCGCTCAGACGAATATCAAACGTCTGATGGCGTATAGCTCGATTGGCCATATGGGTTATGCACTGATCGGATTGGCTGCGGGTGGCACGAATGGCGTGCAAGCGATCATTCTTTATATGACGATATACTTGGCGATGAATGCGGGGACCTTCGCCTGCATTCTCTGTATGTGCCGTAAGGGTGAGATGGTCGAGGAAATCTCCGATCTCGCAGGTCTCAGTAAATCCAATCCGATGTTGGCGGCGGCCCTGTTGGTCTTCATGTTCTCGATGGCGGGAATTCCGCCACTCGCCGGGTTCTTCGGCAAGTTATATATCTTCCTAGCTGCCATTGAAGCGCAAATGTACACGTTAGCGATCATTGGTGTTGTGGCGAGTGTTGTCGGTGCCTTCTACTATTTGCGTATCGTAAAGATCATGTATTTCGATGAGGCCGTGGAACCCTTTGATATGCCCCTGGGCAAGGGCCTGGGCGGGGTCATCACGATCACGAGCATCATCACATTGCTGTTTTTCTTTTTCCTATCACCGGTCCTTGATGGGGCAGCGACAGCGGCGGCGGCACTGACCGCCGGATAAGGCGGCTGTGCGCCGGAAACGGTGCAATTAAATTGCCTTTCAAAATGCACGAACGAGATACGGTTGCGTCAACCAATGATGTAGCCCGAACGCTCGCGGGAGAGGGCGCGCCAGGGCTCAGCGCGGTATGGGCAAAGGCCCAGTCGTCGGGGCGGGGGCGCCGTGGCCGCGAATGGTCGTCTCCTGTGGGGAATCTCTATCTCTCGCTCTTGTTACGGCCGGAATGCCCCATTGCGGCAGCAGCGCAGCTCTCTCTTGTCGCGGCTCTCGGTTTAGGCGATGCCCTGTCAGAATTCGTGGACACCTCGCGAGTAAGGAACAAATGGCCGAATGATGTTCAATTGGATGGGAAGAAAGTTTCGGGTCTGCTTTTAGAATCTTCTGGAGGTAACACCGAGGTGGTTGAATGGGTGATTGTCGGTTGCGGTGTTAACGTTGCCGTCCATCCGGATATACCCGATTATCCGACTACTTCTCTCAATGAAGTTGCCGAACAAAACGTGGATGTCGAAGCGCTGCTCAACGTGTTCTTGAGATGCTTTGAGGTGAGATACGATGCTTGGCGCGAGAATGGTGCTTTAGCCATAAGGGATTGTTGGCTTGAACGAGCGGTCGGTCTCGGGCAAGAAATCACCGTCCGTCTGCCGACCAAGGACATTCACGGTGTGTTCGAAGGATTGGATGCCTCTGGTGCCCTGATTTTGGCACGGACAGACGGAGTGCGTGAATTGATCACGGCCGGTGAAATTTTCGCCGAACAATAGGGTAGGGCTATGCTGCTTGTCGTTGACTCCGGGAACACCAATACGGTGTTCGCCGTTTATGAAGGGGAAGAATGTCGCGGTGTTTGGCGTTGTGGCAGCAATCCCCGTCGCACGGCAGATGAATATGCGGTGTGGCTCATCGATCTGATGGCGCTCGAAGACTTGAACCGTGATGTGATCACCGATGCGATTGTCAGTAGCGTCGTACCCGAAGGTAACTTTAACCTGACGACCCTTTGCCAGCGATATTTCAAATGCGACCCAATGTTCATTGGGGAAGAGAATTGCGATCTTGGCATTAAAGCCCTTATCGATCAGCCGGATCAGGTGGGTGCCGACCGTCTGGTCAATACAGTGGCGGTGCACGGGCGCTACGATGGAGATTTGATTGTCGTTGATTTCGGCACCGCGACCACATTTGATGTCGTCGATAAGGATGGCAATTATTGCGGCGGAGTTATATGTCCCGGAATTAATCTCTCCCTCGACGCGCTCTACATGGCCGCGGCGCAATTACCGCGCGTCGATATCAAGGCGACGAATAGCATTATCGGCAAGGCGACAATTCCGGCGATGCAGTCAGGGATCTTTTGGGGGTATATAGGCATGATCGAAGGCCTGGTCGACCGCATTCGTAAGGAATATGGAGCTGAAATGACTGTCGTTGCCACTGGCGGGTTAGCACCCCTTTTCGCGGAAGCGACTGGCGTCATCGATCACGTCTATCCGGATATGACACTGCGTGGACTGGTCGAAGTACATAAGCGTAATCAACCGCAATGAGCGACTATCTCAATAACGGCACTCCGGGTTCCGACGAATTATTATTCTTACCGTTGGGGGGCGCTGGCGAGATCGGCATGAACCTCAACCTTTATGGCCATGCAGGAAAATGGCTCATGGTGGATTTCGGTATTACGTTCGGCGACGATACTACACCGGGCGTCGATGTTATCACGCCCGATCCCACTTTCATCGCCGAACGAAAAGACCAATTGGCCGGACTGATACTCACCCATGCCCATGAAGATCACCTGGGTGCGGTTCCTTATCTTTGGCCGCGGATCGAATGTCCGATTTATGCAACGGCGTTTACCGCGAGCGTATTGCGACGAAAACTATCCGAAACGAGCTTTGGCGACCGTGTTGAGATAAACGTCATTCCATTGTCGGGTCGGTTTTCTGTCGGTCCATTCGAATTGGAACTCATCACGCTCACCCATTCGATACCGGAACCGAACGCGGTGGTATTGCGAACGGCGGTTGGATCGGTGATGCATACTGGCGATTGGAAGATCGATCCAGACCCGGTGGTCGGGCTGACGACCGACGAACAGCGCTTGATTGAAGTCGGCGAGGAAGGTGTCCTCGCGATGGTGTGCGATTCTACCAACGTGTTCGTCCCAGGGACGTCCGGTTCGGAAGGCGATGTGCGCGAAAACCTCGAAGCCCTGGTGGCCAAGTGTGAACGCCGCGTGGTGGTTGCCTGTTTTGCTTCCAATGTGGCACGGTTGGAAACCATCGCTCGCGTCGGTGAAGCGACCAACCGCAGCGTCGCACTCGTGGGACGTTCGCTTTGGCGGATTTACGAATCGGCGAAGGAGAACGGATATCTTACCGATGTTACGCCCTTCATCACGGAGAAGGATGTCGGCTATATGCCGCCGGATCGCGTCTTGATGATCTGCACGGGCAGTCAGGGAGAGCCCAGAGCCGCATTGCCGCGTATTGCGGGTGGTGAGCATCGGGATGTCGCCTTGGAGACGGGAGATACCGTTATCTTTTCAAGTCGCGTCATTCCAGGGAATGAAATGGCCATCGGTCGTTTGCACAACCGGCTGATATCTAAAGGGATCGAGGTCATCACGGCATCGGATGCAGCTATTCATGTTTCTGGGCATCCGGCACGTGATGAACTTATTCAAATGTACAATTGGATCCGGCCACAGATTGCTGTACCGGTGCATGGCGAGGCCCGGCATATGATCGCCCATGCAGCGCTTGCACGGGATTGCCAGGTACCACAGACTATCGTCTCGCAAAACGGCTCCATGGTGCGTTTAGCGCCGGGCCGGGCCGAGATTATCGACGAAGTGTTCTCTGACCGTCTGGCCATGGATGGCAATCGTCTCGTCCCAATGGATAGCCAGGCAATTAAAGCGCGGCGTCGAATGACGCATCACGGCACCGCCGTTGTGACGGTTGTCATAGATGAGCATGGCGACTTGATCCGCGATCCGGTCGTCTCGGTGAACGGCGTCTACGATGAGGATGACGAGGACGAAGTGGAATGTGAAATCGTCGATGCGGTCATCGCAACGATCGAAGATATGCGGGCTAAACAAAGACAGGATGATGAGTTTGTGAGTGAAATGTCGCGGCGAGCGGTGCGACGTTGCATTCGCGCGCTCTGTGGTAAGAACCCGCATACTGAAATTCATCTGATTAGAGTTTGAGAGAGGGCGTAGAGATGATTGGCCGATTAAATCATGTAGCTATTGTGGTACCGGATTTGGAAGCCGCGTCCGCTTGCTATAAAGGGACGCTTGGGGCGGCAATATCAGCACCTCTAGATCTTCCGAGCCATGGTGTCAGGACAGTCTTCGTTGAACTTCCGAACACCAAAATCGAATTACTCCATCCGCTCGGCGAAGGCTCTCCAATAGCCAAGTTCCTTGAAAAGAATCCGGGGGGCGGCATGCATCATATTTGTTATGAGGTCGATGATATTTATGCGGCCCGTGACAAGCTGGAGGGCGATGGCATGCGCGTGCTTGGCGACGGTGAGCCGAGTAATGGGGCGCATGACAAACCGGTTTTGTTTCTGCACCCGAAAGATTTCTCCGGCACCTTGATCGAACTTGAGCAGGCGTAAAGGATACCAACGCAATGGGCTGGATATCAGGCACCCTTGTTTACATCATCACATGGTGGCTCGTGTTCTTTTGCGTACTTCCATGGGGCAATCGGCAGACCGAAGCCCCAGAAATCGGGCACGCGAACAGCGCTCCGACCAATCCTCGCCTATGGATGAAGGCGGCAATAACATCTGGAATAGCAGCCGTAATTTATACGGTATTCTGGTTTGTCGCCGATGCCGGATTGATTAATTTTAGGGCCAACTAACTTTCTATCTCTATCTCAGTGAGAATTTCTCAAGATAAGGAATTGCTAATATGCCAACGGCCGCGAAGGTTCTGCTCGATACCCTTGTCGCACATAACATTGATCGTGCGTTCTGCGTTCCGGGTGAGAGTTATCTCTCTGTGATGGATGAGCTGCATGGCGATCCGGTTTTGGACCTCGTCACCTGTCGTCACGAGGGGGGAGCCGCCTGGATGGCTTTGGCGGATGCTAAATTGACGGGACGGGCAGGGGTCGTCTTTGCAAGCCGCGGGCCCGGAGCGACGAATGCTTCGATTGCCGCACATTCCGCAGAACAAGGCTCTTTTCCCTTGGTCTTGATGCTAGGTCAGGTCAGTACCGGTAAAATCGGTAAACACGCTACCCAAGAAATCAATTACAGCAAAACCTTCTCCGACATAGCGAAATCAGTCGAAGAAGTCGATGTGCCGGACCGGATTGGCGAGATAGTTGCCCGTGCCATTCGAATTGCGGAAAGTGGAACGCCGGGCCCTGTTGTAGTCTCCCTGCCGACGGATGTATTGGCGGCGGAATCAAAGTCGAAAATTGTAGCACGCCGAAAGGCCGCCACCGTGCGTCCGAATGACAGCGATATCGCATATGTCGCGGAGCAAATTGCCAACGCTAAACGCCCGGTTATGATCGTTGGCGGACGGCTTGATTCAACGGAAGGGCGACGGGCGCTGCTTGCTGCCAGTGAAGCGTGGGGTATTCCTGTCCTTCCGACTTATGTACACCAGGACGTCTTCCCCAACGATCATCCTAACTATGGTGGTGAGCTGGGTATTCGCCCCCCTAAAGGTGTTATGGAAACGGCGATGAATGCGGATCTCATCATTGCTGTCGGCACTAAAATGGGGAGCGGAATGGCGACCATGGGGGATCGTATTCCGACGGCTGATCAACGGGTTATCCACGTATATCCCGACGAAGGTGCTATCGGCCGAAGTTTCGATATCGATCTCGGTATCGTCTCCAATGCGGGGGCGTTTTTGGAAGCGTTGAACGAACAAAATGCGCCCGAAGTAACTTCGGAGCGGCATGCTTGGTTGGCGAGCGCGCATAAGGGGTATACCGACTTCTCCGAAGCACCATTACGCAATTCCGAAGATGGATTGGAATTCGGTCACGTGATTGAAGCGATGAAAACGCATGTCCCGGATGATGCCGTGGTCACTGTGGATGCGGGCAGCTTTTCGAGTTGGTTGCATCACAAGTACCCCTTTAAATCGACACAGAACCTTCTCGGTTCCGAATGTGGGGCAATGGGAATGAGTATTCCGGCGGGAGTTGCCGCCGCTATCCGCCATCCGGAGCGCCGAGTGGTCGCGGTCGTGGGTGATGGTGGCGCCTTGATGTCGGCCTATGAACTGGCGACGGCTATGGCGAGTGGGGTGAAGAATCTCTGCATTGTCATTTCCAACAACAATGCTTATGGCACGATCCGCTTCCATCAGGAGACGCATTACCCTGGGCGCCCGCATGCGACCGATCTTGTGAACCCCGATTTTGCTGTCCTGGCGCAAGCCTTTGGTGCGAAAGGCTTGGTGATTGAAACACCTGATCAAGCGGATGCGGTCATGAAAGAGGCGATGAGCGCGGATGTGCCAGTCATCGTCGAGGCACGGACTAGCTTGGAGAACGTCGATGCTAAGAACACTATTTCCGAATTGCGGGCATAATGAGAATCGTCCTACATAATTCGATATTTGGCGCGTTTTTCCTCTATGGGACTACGTTTCTGTCAGGCTCTGGCAAGCTAAATAAGGCAAAAAAATAGGTAAGAACTGAGTTCTCACCTTTTTAATTTAAAGAATTCGCTCGCAACCTGAGATTTTTGATCTTCTTAAATGAGATCCCCCTTAGGACTTGCAAGCACCCTCCCCAGACTCGGGCCGCGCTATTTTTAATGCGCATATTTTTATCTAGCTTTTCGGAATGTAAGGGAACTCCTTTTCGACGTCACGCACTTTTCGAGCAACATTCAAATAAAATTTACCAATACAGTCAA
>CAXAGK010000025.1:0-17573 GCA_963968305.1 uncultured Rickettsiales bacterium
CGATGCCGGCGACTGGATTGCCGAGCGGTACACCTGCGTCCATCAAGGACATCGAGGACCCACAAACCGTAGCCATCGAGGACGATCCATTCGACTCCGTGACTTCCGAGACAACACGCATCGTGTAGGGAAAATCTTCCTTGGTTGGCAGCAACGGCCGAACGGCGCGCCACGCGAGCTTGCCATGGCCAATTTCACGACGGCCCGGAGAGCGCAGGAACGATGCTTCACCGACGGAGTAAGGCGGGAAATTGTAGTGAAGCATGAAGGCTTCACGATACTCACCTTCAAGGGCATCGATGATCTGTTCATCTTGTCCGGTGCCGAGCGTTGTAACCACAAGCGCTTGCGTCTCACCCCGGGTAAACAAGGCTGAGCCGTGTGCACGCGGCAGCACGCCGACTTCACAGTTGATTTGGCGAACTGTCTTGGTGTCGCGTCCATCGATCCGTTGGCCTGTCTTGATGATGCTGCCCCGGACGATGTCTTTCTCTACCTTCTTGAAAACGCCGGCGCCGATTTCTATATCGAGCTCTTCAGCCTCAAGAGTGGTCATGACAGTCTTACGTGCGGCACTCAACGCCTCCACGCGATCCTGTTTGACGATGATTTGGTAAGCTGCGGTCACAGGCTCCGTTGCAAGTTCCTTCACCCGTGCGGCAACCGTATCATACTGCTCCGGCGCACTCGGTAAATCCCAAGGCTCCTTGGCACAGCTTTCCGCGAGTTCGATGATCGCGTCGATAACCGCTTGGCTTTGTTGATGCCCGAAGGTCACGGCCTTCAACATCGTCTCTTCGTCAAGCTCTTGAGCTTCCGATTCGACCATCATTACGCCCGCATTCGTTCCGGCAACAATGAGATCGAGTGTTGATTCTTCCATTTGATCTTGGCGCGGATTGAGGACGAATTCTCCCTCAATGCGGCCAACGCGGCAGCCTGCTATTGGCCCCATGAAAGGCACGCCGGAGATAGTCAGCGCAGCGGAAGAGCCGATCAAGGCGACGATGTCCGGGTCGTTTTCCAGATCATGCGCCAGGACAGTGCATATGACTTGTGTTTCGTTCCGGAATCCCTCGGGGAACAACGGCCGAATCGGCCGATCGATTAGGCGCGAGGTTAACGTCTCCTTCTCTGAAGGGCGTCCTTCGCGCTTGAAAAAGCCACCTGGAATTTTACCGGCGGCAAATGTCTTTTCTTGATAGTTAACCGTCAAAGGAAAGAAATCTTGACCCGGACGGGCCGAACGGTTGGCCACTGCCGTGCACAATACCTGGGTCTCGCCATAGGTCACGAGTACCGCGCCATCGGCCTGACGGGCAATTTTCCCCGTCTCAATGACCAGCGGGCGTCCGCCCCAGTTAATTTCTTTACGTGTGATATTAAACATCCATCAATCCTTCAGAATCGCCGTTCGGTCACCGCTCCAACATTCAACGGCAGTTGGTGACCGGGCCATCCCGGCGCACCTCGTTTATTCGTCTTTCGATCTATTGCAGATCGCGTTTAAAACGAAATATGCCCGGCGGAGCGGGCTGGTTGCGCTGAAACGCAACAATCTTGCATCGCTGTAGAGCGCCGGTATTCGGCATTTACGTTTAGCGCCGAAGTCCCAACCGCTTGATGATCGCGTCATATCTGGGCGTCTCTGTGCGCTTCAGATAATCGAGAAGCCGGCGCCGTTGTCCGACCATGATGAGAAGGCCACGTCGTGAGTGGAAGTCCTTCTTGTGAATTTTCATGTGCTCGGTGAGATTAAGAATCCGTTCCGTGAGGATCGCTACCTGCACACCGGCCGAGCCGGTATCACCGGTGCTCGTGGCGAACTCCTTGATGAGTTCCTCTTTGCGTTCTGCCGTAATCGACATCGTCTACTCCATTCAATCTAAACATTTAAAACGCGAACCGGCCGGACTTCACCTGCGCTATATTTCGTCAGTGCCACAGGCTTGCCGGACGTGGTCGCGAGAACCGTTTCTCCATCGTCGAATGCGGAAATGCGTTCGAGATCGAGCTTCCGTAATAGTGAGACCGCCTGACCATTTCGCAGTCGGGCCGCTTCCTGCTCCGTCAGGGCCAACGCCGGGATGTCGTCCAGCGGGGTCTCGACGGGCAGCAACGCTCCAGAAGCGGCGGCACCTTGCCCAATAGTGTCCAATTCGTCCAGTGAAATCGCATCTTCTACCGCAAATTTGCCAACCGCGGTGCGGCGCAATTCTGCGATATGACCGACCGTGCCGACGCGAAGCGCTAGGTCGCGTGCCAGGCTGCGCATATAGGTACCTTTTCCGCTGATCACGCTAAAGACCGCCTGATCGGCATCGCGCATTTCCACCAGCTCAAAGCGTTTTATCCATATACGGCGTGCTGCCAATTTCACGGTATCACCACGCCGCGCCATATCATAGGCGCGTTCGCCATTGACCTTGATGGCAGAAAAGGCCGGGGGCACTTGCTCGATCTCGCCAATGAAATCGATTAAACCCGCAATGATCTCGGCTTCGCTAGGTCGAGCGTCGCTTCGATCGGTGATTTCACCCTCGCGGTCGTCGGTTGTCGTCGCTTCACCCCATTTTAGGGTAAATTGATAGCTTTTCTCGGTATCGACAACATAGGGCAGCGTCTTTGTCGCCTCGCCAAGCGCGATCGGTAACACACCACTTGCCAACGGATCGAGCGTGCCGGCATGGCCGGCCTTATTCGCGTCGAAGATTCTCCGCACGGCGCCGACTGCAGCCGTGGACGTCATTCCAAACGCCTTATCCAGAATGACCCAGCCGTCTATCTTTTGTCCCGATTTTCTACGCCTGCCCATTATCAGAGTCGTCGTCCACATAATTCCGGGGTGGCAGGTCGCGCGCCACTTCGGGCAGCCGAAGTAACCCGTCGATCTTCGAGGCATAATCGAACCGGTCGTCGAACGAGAAGGACAGTCGGGGCGTGAATTGGAGCCGAATGCGCCGCGAAACTTCCTTTTGTAGAAATGATGCGGCACGGCCTAAGGCTTTCAGAATTATCGGATCCTTATCACCACCAAGCGGTGTCAGAAATACCGTCGCCCGTTTTAGATCCGGGCTCGCTTGCACTTCTGTTACAGTCAACGCGCGACCGCTCAATTCGGGATCGCGCAAGGTTCCCCGCCCCAGGATATCCGCCAAGGCGTGCCGCAATTCCTCGCCAACTCGTAGTTGGCGAACACTCGGTTCTTTGTGTTTACTCATTTCCGTTTTCGCGCACCACTACGGCGCCGCCATTACAAGGTTCGGGCGACTTCCTCGGATTCGAAGCATTCGATGACATCGCCATTCTTGATATCGTCGTAATTCTCGAACGCCATACCGCATTCGTAACCCTGTTGTACATCGCGGACATCGTCCTTGAAGCGCCGCAGAGATTTTAAACTGCCCTCGAAAATGACCACGTCATCGCGCAACAAGCGTACCTTATTGCCACGCTTGAACATGCCTTCCGTGACCATGCAACCGGCGGCTTTACCAGCACGGGTGACGCTGAAGACATCGCGGACTTCCGCATAACCAATTTGACGTTCGCGAATTTCCGGCGCCAGTAAGCCTTCCATCAACTGCTTCATATCGTCGAGCACGTTGTAGATAATCGAATAATACCGGATATCGACATGTTCTTGCTGCGCTTGGAGGCGCGCTTGCGGATTGGCTCGCACATTGAAGCCGATGACGAGCCCTCCGACCGATTTCGCAAGAATGATGTCGGATTCAGTGATGCCACCGACGGCGCTGTGCATGACCCGGACCTTCACTTCGTCCGTGGACATATTTTCTAGAGAGCCAATAATCGCTTCGATAGAGCCCTGGACGTCGCCGCGAATGATGATCGGCAATTCCTGAGCTTCTCCCGCCTGGATTTGATCAAACATCTGCTCGAGTGTTCCGCGAGCGCCGACCGCAAGTGATTTCTGGCGTTCAGCCCGTTGCCGGTATTCCGTGATTTCACGCGCCCGGGCTTCGTCTTCGACAGCAACGAACTCATCACCAGCCGCTGGTGCGCCTTGAAGGCCCAAGACCTCAACTGGCTCGGACGGTCCCGCCACCTTGATCGGCTGTCCTCGATCGTCGATCAGAGCCCTCGCACGGCCCCACTCGTTTCCGGCAATGAAGACATCGCCTTGTTTCAGGGTACCTCGCTGGATCAAGACAGTCGCGACAACACCGCGACCCTTCTCCAGCTTCGCTTCGATGACCGCACCTTGCGCTAAGCGGTTGGCATTGCTCTTAAGTTCGAGAATTTCCGCCTGCAGCAGAATAGCTTCCTCGAGCTTGTCTAGGTTTGTCCGCTTAATGGCGGAGACTTCAACATCCTGAACATCGCCACCCATGCTCTCGACAACTATTTCCTGACTCAGTAAATCATTGCGCACCTTATCCGCACTCGCATCGGGACGATCGATCTTATTGATCGCGATGATGATCGGCACGCCAGCCGCTTTGGCGTGGTTGAGCGCTTCAATCGTTTGCGGCTGCACACCGTCATCGGCCGCGACGACCAGAACAACGATATCCGTGACCTGCGAACCGCGCGCGCGCATGGCAGTAAAAGCGGCATGACCGGGTGTATCAATAAAGGTGATCTTCTGTCCGCCCGACAATACGACTTGGTAGGCACCGATATGCTGTGTGATGCCACCGGCTTCGCCGGCCGCCACATCGCTCGACCGTAAAGCGTCTAGCAAGGAAGTCTTGCCATGATCGACATGACCCATGACCGCAACCACTGGTGCGCGCGATGTGAGATCCTCTTCGCGGTCTTCCTCGCCATCCATGCCGATTTCAACATCCGCCTCGGAGACCAGTTTCGCCTTATGGCCGAAGTCGGCGACGATTAATTCTGCCGTTTCGGCTTCAAGCACATGGTTTACGTTCGCCATTATATCTAGGCGCATCAATGCTTTGACAACATCGATTCCACGCACGGCCATTCGGTTAGCAAGGTCAGCGACGGAAATCGTTTCCGGAATTACTACTTCGCGCACAACTTTCCGCACCCCGCCACTCGCGCGCTCTTCTTTTACACGCTGGCGCTCACGTTCGCGCGCCCGTTTAACCGCAGCCAGACTCCTTACGCGATCTTCCTCGGATCCGTCCGCAGCATCCAAAGCCTGTGTAATGGTCAGCTTGCGATCCCGCCTTTTCGGCTCATTGCGGGATCTCGGCGTCGGCCGGTCCGCATCAGGCTTGCTTGGGCGCCGTGCTGCCGGACTTGCCGGTTTAACTTCGGTCCGTGCCGTTTCCGCGCGTTTTGGCCGCGCCGAGGTTTCGGCCGGCGGCGCCGTACTGGCGATCTCTTCCGGTGTTACTTCGGGCGCCGCGTCCTGCGTCGCTCCCTCTTCGGCCTTCTTGCGAGCTTCGTCTTCAGCCAAACGCTTTGCTTCTTCAGCCGCCGCTTCTTGCTGTTTCTGGTCTTTGGCTTCGGCTATTTGGCGCTGTTCTTCGTCTTGGACCGCACCACGAAGTGCACGCATCCGCGCCGCACGCTCCTCTTCGGTAAGATTACCAAGATCCGGTGTGCTCAGTTGTTGCTCTTCAGTGGGCGTCACCGCGGGCGCCGGCATATCTGTGACAGCACGCATGTTACCACCAGCACCTCGTTCGAAGGTGCGTTTCTTCTTCACCTCGACGGTCACAGCCTTCGTGCGTCCGTGGCTGAAGCTTTGCCGGACTTGTCCTGTCTCAACTGTCTTCTTCAACTCCAGTCGTCCCGGCCGGCGAAGCGTCAGTTTACCGTCTTGTTCGTTATTCTGCGTCATTCGTTACCCCATTCACCGCCAGCGGTCCGAAAACCGTTTAATCGCTGCGCCTCGGTGCGCAGCTTATCCGCAAGACCTCCATGTGCCAGCACAACATGTACCGCCCGATCTCGCCCAAACGCTCGGCCGAGTTCTTCTGCCCGGAGGACTCTTACCACCGGACTGCCTTTCGACAACGCTTTAAATTTATCACGCGCGTTCTGCGCACAATCCCCGGCCTGCACCAATACTTCACCGGTACCATCCGTTATCCATGCCTTGGTCTTTTCAAATCCGACCACAGCCTCTCCGGCGCGGCGCGCCAATGCAACCAGATCGATACATCGTTTTGCCAACAAGAACTCGACTTGATCGGATAAATCGGATGTTACCGCAACTTGCCGGCGCGCTGCGCGGGCAAACCGGTTATTTTTTACCGCCGCATCGACTTGCGGCCGGCCGGCGCCGACCCAAAATCCGCGCCCTGGTAGTTTAGAGAGGATATCGGGGACGACGTTATTATCGGGCCCGACGACAAATCGGATACCCTCGTCGCGGGACAGATCGCCGCCCTCGACGATGCAGCGCCGGCTTCTGCCGGCCCGCTCACCCGATTCCTCAACATTTGTCGCCAAATCCAACATCTCTCTCGTCTATCGCCCTCATACCGGAGCGGCTTCGGACTCGATGGCCGAATTATCTTCCGATTCAATTTCTTGAGCCGCGGCCAACTCTTCCGCGGTAAACCAACCGGCCGCGATACGCGCCGACATGATAAGGTCATTCGCCAAATTGAGATCGAGGCCGAATTCGCGCAAATAACCTTCTTCCGAATCGGTCAACTCGTCGCCGGCCAAATCAGCAAAGTCTTCAAGTGTTTTGATTTCACGCTGGCCCAGCGCCACCAACATCGCATCATTCAGACCTTCGATGGCCGCCAATTCATCTTCGATACCCAGCTCCCGGCGTTGCTCCGCGAGGCGGGCCGTCTCGGCTTCAAGAAATTCGCGCGCACGGCTTTGCAGCTCCTGGGCAATTTCCTCTTCGAAGCCTTCGATTGAGGTCATGTCTTCAAGCGGCACAAAGGCCACTTCCTCAACACTGGAAAACCCTTCCGTGACCAATAGATGCGCCAGCACGTCGTCGACATCCAATTCGGTCACGAAACGTTCGCTCAGGTCGCGCCGTTCTTGCTGGCGGCGGTCGCTTTCTTCTTCCTCGGTGAGGATATCGATTTCCCAACCGGTCAACATCGATGCGAGCCGAACATTTTGTCCGCGCCGACCGATGGCCAGGCTGAGTTGTTCGTCCGGTACCACGACCTCGATCTTACCGGCGTCTTCGTCGAGCACGACTTTCGCGACTTCCGCCGGCGCCAAAGCGTTGACGACAAATGTCGCCGTGTCCAACGACCACGGAATAATATCGATCTTCTCGCCCTGCAATTCGGCAACAACCGCTTGCACGCGGCTGCCGCGCATACCGACGCAGGCGCCAACGGGATCAATACTGGAGTCATGCGATAGAACCGCGATTTTCGCACGGCTGCCCGGATCGCGCGCCACCGCCTTGATGTCGATTATGCCGTCGTAAATCTCCGGCACTTCTTGGCCAAACAGCTTGGTCATGAAATTCGGATGCGCACGAGACAGGAAAATCTGCGGGCCACGCATTTCGCGGCGCACGTCGTAGATATAGGCGCGCACACGGTCGCCACGGCGGAAACTCTCGCGCGGCAATAATTCCTCGCGGCGAAGCACCGCTTCCGCTCGGCCCAGATCGACGGTCACATTGCCGAATTCGATTCGCTTGACCAGTCCGTTCACGACTTCGCCCGCGCGATCCTTGTACTCCTCGAACTGGCGTTCGCGTTCGGCTTCCCGCACTTTTTGCACGATGACCTGTTTCGCGGTCTGCGCGGCAATGCGGCCAAAGTCGATAGGGGGCAACGGATCAACAATGAACTCACCCAGTACCGCGTCGTTCTTGCGGTGATGCGCTTCTGGCAATGTGAGCTGGGTGACCTCGTTTTCGATTTCCTCGACGACCTCGATATAACGCGCCAAGCTAATCTCACCAGACTTCCGGTCGATGACTGCACGAATATCGTGCTCTTGGCCATATTTCGATCGTCCGGCCTTTTGGATTGCCTGTTCCATCGCATCCAGCACTTGCTCGCGATCAATCGCCTTTTCGCGTGCAACCGCATCCGCAACTTGTAGAAGTTCAGTCTTCTGAACGACGGCCGTATCCACCATATCCTTACGCTCGCCCTTGTTTGGCTGCCTCGACCGATCCGGCCGCCAGCAACTCATCGGTAAGTATCAGCTTGGCATTGTCGATATCATTAAACGGCAGTGCTTTCGCCCCATCTTCGGTCACGATCGTCACAACGTCGTCGGCATAACCCGCCAAGACGCCGCGAAACCGCTTTTGTCCATCCTGCGCCGCGCGCAATTCGATCTTCGCTTCCAACCCGGAATACTTTTCGAAATCGCGCTGGCGTACCAGCGGCCGATCCAATCCGGGAGAACTTACTTCCAGCGTGTAGGCGCCAGAAATTGGGTCTTCTACATCCAGCACCGCCGATACGGCCCGGCTGATAGCAGCGCAATCTTCAACCGTCATCGCCGTATCGTCATGCCGTTCCGCCATGATTTGCAGCGTCGGGCGTGTAGACCCGATCATTTTCACCTGAACCACGTCAAAGCCGAGGTCGGTTAAAGTCGGTGCAATTAGCTTCTCGACAGCCTGCATTTACGACGTACTCATCTCCACCAACTAAAAAGGGCGGGCCCACGGCCCACCCACTATAATCAGTACCGCGATACAAACACCGTACCGTATGGGATTCATTTACGGGCTATTTAGTAGATTTGGACTCGGTATACAAGGAAATTCTAGTGATTCCCACCGTACTAGAGCCGTTTGCGGCGCCGAAAACGAAGATACACACACTGCCGGCCCGCTGCCAATGCCTTGCCTTCATAGCGGGTCGGCGGCCAATCGGACGGACGTTCCCGCCAATCGCGGGCGGAGACCGCTGTCCATTCGAAATCGCCATGCGCGCGGACGTGATGAAGCGTCCATCGGATATAACCCATTTCGTCGCTGGCGACGCGCAGTTCACCATCGTCCCGCAAGAGCCGAGCTAACGTTGTCAGGTTTTCCGGATTGATAAACCGCCGGTTCGCATGCCGGTTCTTCGGCCATGGGTCGGGAAACAGAACGAAGGCCCTGGCGATTGACGCGTCGGCGACGCGGTCGAGTAATGGCCGGGCGTCGTCGGCATGAAGACGAATGTTTTGGAGTCCGCGATCTTCAATATCGGTCAGCAGCCGAGCGATCCCGTTTATGAACGGCTCGCAGCCGATAAAACCAACATCGGGATTTTCAGCTGCTTGCGCGGCCATGTGCTCGCCGCCGCCAAACCCAATTTCCAACCAGTATTCGCGCGCGACCGCAAATAGCGTTGATGGATCGATCAAATCGTCGCCGGGCGGAATTTCTAATTTCGGCAGCAATTCTTGCAGCAGTCGACCCCGCCCTACGCGTAAGCGCCGACCATGGCGTCTGCCATAAAACCGGCGCGGTGTGCGATTATCCGCCACCATTCATATGCCCTTTGGCAAGCGTCAGGTGAGCGCCGACTTTAACGCGTCGACGAGGTCCGTGCGCTCCCAGGAAAATCCGCCGTCGGCTTCCGGCTCGCGACCGAAATGCCCATAAGCCGCGGTCCTGGCATAGATTGGACGGCTCAATTGTAGATGCTCGCGAATACCACGCGGACTGAGATCCATTGCTTCCTGAACGGCCTCTGCCAACTTTCCGTCGTCGACGCGACCCGTACCGGCTGTGTTAACATAGACGGAGAGCGGTTTAGAGACGCCGATTGCGTAGGCGATTTGAATCGTGCAACGGTCCGCCAAATCGGCCGCGACGACGTTTTTTGCCACATAGCGCGCTGCATAAGCCGCCGAACGGTCGACTTTCGTCGGATCCTTGCCCGAAAATGCACCGCCTCCGTGCGGCGCGGCGCCACCGTATGTATCGACAATGATTTTGCGGCCCGTCAGGCCGGCATCGCCGTCGGGACCACCGATCACGAACCGTCCGGTCGGGTTCACATAGAACTCATCCTCGGGACACATCCAACCTTCAGGCAGAACTTTCAATACGTGGGGGCGAACTAATTCCCGCACTTCTTTTTGCTCCATCCCTTCGACATGCTGGGTTGAGACGACAACCGAGGCGATTCCCACGGGTTGGCCGTTTTCGTACTGAACGGTCAATTGGCTTTTCGAATCCGGCCCAATTCCCGGCAAGTCGCCGGTATGGCGCGCATCGGCCATACTTTTCAGAATTTGGTGGCTGTACTGGATCGGCGCCGGCATCAACACTGGCGTCTCGCGGCAGGCGTAACCGAACATCAATCCTTGGTCACCCGCACCTTCATCCTTGTTGCCGGCCGCATCGACGCCCTGCGCGATATCGGCGGATTGCGAATGAACATAGCATTGCACATCCATGGTCTCCCAATGGAAACCATCTTGTTCATAGCCGATCTCCCGGACGCTCTTGCGTGCAAGCTCCTCGAGCATCTCGTGCGTAATACTGTCCGGCCCGCGCACTTCGCCCGCCATGACGACACGATTGGTCGTGGTCAGGGTTTCGCAGCCGACGCGCGCATTCTCGCCGCTTGCCATATAGACGTCGACGACTTCATCGGAAATGCGGTCGGAAATTTTATCGGGATGTCCTTCGGACACGGATTCGCTGGTAAAAAGATAGTCGCCGTTACTCACGCCTCACCCCTTTATTTCGATGATTCTCCAGGCGGCTCTAATGTCGTCACGCCACAGATGGTTGTTCCGCCATATGGTGGGTTGGCGTCCTTTTCGCAATCTTTCGCATGATCGTCAAGGGAACGAGATTAAAACATTTCCGGCATCTCGCAAACGGCCTCAATCCGATGGCGGCGTCATCGGAAACAACAGCTTCGGCAGACCCATCCTCCATATCGTCAAAGAAATAGGTGATGGACGCATTCAGAACGCGCGAAATATCAAACAGTCGGCTGGCCCCGATCCGATTGGCGCCTCGTTCATATTATTGCACCTGCTGAAAGGTGAGCCCAAGAGCTTCGCCTAGTTTTTCCTGACTGAGCCCCAACAGAGTTCCACGCAACCTAACGCGGGTACCTACATGAATATCAATAGGGTTTGGGTTACCCGGGCTCTTCGCGACTGGGTTTAGTGTTTGTTGTGTTGGCATTTGCGACCTCGATCCAAACTTGATTGTGTAAGTCGACTGCCCCATGCAACTCTTGCTTGGTGTATCTATTTGTCAATTCACGTTTTTATATTTCCCCTCATGCCTCGAAAGGAACGCGGATATACCAAGGAAGCCAATCAGGAAGCAGAAAAACAACAAATCGCGCCATTCGCCATAAACGGTCGGCTCCATCAGAGGCTTCGGTAGTTTAATATCGAGGAAGCCTCGTTCATTCAGCGGTATGACACCAAGCACTCGACCGTATGGACCGAAAACGCCCGACTTTCCGGTATAGGCGGCCCGCAAGACCGGCATGCCCTCTTCCACTGCACGGACTTTGGCATTGGCAAAATGTTGATGCGGGCCTGCGGAGACGCCGTACCAAGCATCATTCGTCAAATTAATAATTGCCGATGGGCGATCGAGCGAATTAATCACTTCGCCCGGGAAAATTACTTCGTAACACACCAACAAACTTACCGGCGGCAGTCCGGGTAGGCGCATTGTGCGAACCCCGACACCGGGTCGATAACCCAGAGCACCTTGCGTAATTTTCTCTATCGGCAGTACGGAGGCCAACGGTACATATTCGCCAAATGGTACTAGGTGGGCCTTGTCATAATAGTCAACAATTACGCCCGCTGCATTCATCGCCAACACGGAATTGAAAGACCTAGCTGAACCGGATTCGCGCCGCGGCGCACCCGTGATCAAGAGGCCATTTTTTGGCACTACTTTCGCTAAGACTTCGCGGGCCGACGCGTCGTTCGCCAAATAAAGCGTGGCCGCCATTTCCGGCCAAATCACATGGGTGATCCAATCCGGGCGATCTTGCAAGCTGAGCCGATAATGCGCACTTATATTGAGGGACCGATATTGCCGAGCCCATTTCTCGCGCTGTGGAATATTCGCCTGCACCAAACGGATACCAACGCCGGGTGTCTCCGAAGGCGGCTCCACCGCCAACCGCAGGACACCGCCGCCCCAGTGCACGACAACGATGGCGGCGGCGGCAACTAAGATCAACAAGCGACCTTTTGGGCGTCCCCTCCCGATGGCCGCCGCGGGCAAGGCCGCCGCGACGAGGGCAAACAGGCCCATACCGTATATGCCATAGAGCGATGCGGATTGCAGTAAGGGGTCGAGACCACTCCACGCATGTCCAAATAGGTTCCACGGCAGCCCGGTCAGCACATGACCCCGCAACCAATCGACAGATGCGAACGCAACCGCAACCGCGAGCGCAACCCCTAAGCGCCCGCGTGCGAGCGAAGCGACGCAAGCCGCAGCGCCAGTGAAAATCGCCAAAATCGCCGGTAAACCCAGAGCGGCGAACGGCAACATCCAGGCATGCTGGTCGCCGAAGACCAACATTGCGTTACCAATCCAATACAGGCCACATGCGAAATAACCGAAACCGAAACTCCAACCGAGGGCAAAAGCATCGCGCCGCGCCCGTTGCGGTCGGTCCAATTGCAAAACAAAGGCCGAAATCGAAAGAAAAAGCATCGGCAGAAAATCTAACGGCGGCAACGCTAGGGTCGCTAGGCCACCTCCGAGGAAGGCGCATATGTAGCGTCGCCATCCGGAAAGATCTCCGAAATAGTCGCCGCAGCGATCGATCACTGCGCTAAACGGCAAGGTCCGAAGACGGTGGAATATTACAAATTCGAACCCGGCGAATGCGCCGCGCATCCGCATCAATTATTTCGAATTCGATCCCAGAGGCTTCATGCGAGATCACCTCGCCGCGGGTTGGCACCCGACCGGCGAGATTGAAAATCAACCCACCGACGGTCTCACTGCCGTCTTCGCGTTCTTCCTCGGTTAAGATTTGCCCGATTGTCTCTTCGAACTCACCGAGCCCGAGCCGTGCATCAACGTCATAAGTGCCATCCGAGCGCGCCGTCAGCAGCGGCCCTTCATCGACATCGTGTTCGTCTTCGATTTCACCGACAATTTGCTCGACCAAATCCTCAATCGTCGTCAATCCGTCGATACCGCCATATTCGTCGACCACGAGCGCCATGTGGATGCGTTCCATCCGCATTTGCAGCAACAAATCGAGAACCCGCATGCTCGGCGCAACAAACAGAATCTTCCGCAAAAGTTTTCGCGTATCGTAGATATCACCTGACGCCATTGAGGCCATCATATCCTTGATGTGAATCATCCCAAGCACGTCATCAAGATTAGCGCGGTAGACCGGCATCCTCGAATGCGCTTCCTCGGCAATCAAATTCAATAAATCGTCGCGGCTAATGGAGACGTCGACCGCGACGATATCGGCGCGCGGCACCATCACGTCGGAGACGGTTAGCGCGCCGACCGTGAGGACCTTATCGAGCATCGCACGCGCGACAGGATCGACCGGCGGTTCGTTCTCCTCATGTTGCTCTATGAGTTCTTCAAAAGTCTCCCGCAGACTCGAATCACCGTTTCGGCCATTTCGCACACCGCGGAAAAGCCCGCGGAAAAAACCAGCCGGCTTTGCGACCACGGGCGGGTCTTCTCCAGTCTCCGCAATTTTGTCGGCAACCTGATCGCTGCTCATCGCATTCTACTCCGCTGCCGCGGCACCTTCTAAGTAGGGGTTCGGATACCCAAGTGCGGCCAAAACCGTGATTTCGATGCCTTCCATTGCCGCCGCTTGATCCGCGTCCTTGTGATCGTGACCCAGTAGATGCAGCAAACCGTGCGCTGTCAGGTGGGAGACATGAGCCTCCAGTGTTTTCGCATCACGCTCCGCTTCCCAGATCACGGTTTCACATGCCAGTACCACATCGCCTAAATGAATTGGACCGCCCGGCGAAATCGGCTCACCCATCGGAAAGGCCAAGACGTTTGTCGGTTGATCGTTACCCCGATGCTCCCTGTTCAAAAAGCGGATCGCCGCGTCGTTGCTCATTAATAGACTTACTTCACCATCGGTGGCGACATCCACGCTCGTCCAAGCGTGTTTGGCCGCGCGACGCACTATTTTCTCGACATTCGGCAGCATCTCGCGCCATTGCGACGATACCATGGTCAAATCGATTTCAAGCTTCCCTGCCATGGTTCAGCGGCGCTCGTTCGTTGGGTTTCGTGCGTCATAAGCCCGCACGATACGGGCTACCAAATCATGGCGCACGACATCGGCGTCGGTAAACCGGATGAAACACGCCCCTTCGACATCTTTCAGAACCTCCACCGCGTCGCTGAGGCCGGACTGGATGCCTGACGGCAGATCGACTTGGCTAAGATCGCCAGTCACGACCATGCGGCTATTCTCACCCAATCGGGTCAAGAACATTTTCATCTGCATCCGTGTTGTATTCTGCGCCTCGTCAAGAATGACAAACGCATTCGATAAGGTGCGTCCCCGCATAAACGCCAACGGAGCAATTTCGATCTCGCCGGATTCCATTCGGCGGGCCACCTGATCGCCCGGCATCGTATCGTAAAGAGCGTCGTAGAGCGGCCGCAAATAAGGATCGACTTTATCCCGCATATCACCCGGCAGGAAACCAAGCCGCTCGCCTGCTTCGACTGCCGGTCGAGATAAAATAATCTTGTCTATCTGCGCGGTATTCATCATCGCAACCGCAGCGCAGACAGCCAGATAGGTCTTACCGGTCCCAGCCGGACCAAGCCCGAAGACGAGATCGCGCTCCGTTATCGCTTCAATGTAACGTGCTTGAGTTGGCGATCTGGGTGCAATGCGTTTTTTCCAAGTCTGAATAATCGGCTGGTCGTCGCTCGACGCATCAAGCCCCCCACGGGCCATGCGAAGGGCGGCGTCCACCTCCGCCGCATCGACCGATTGACCCTTTATCAATCGCCGGTACAGCGCATCGAGCGCGCTGCGCGCGATATCCGTCGCATCAACAGGTCCAGTAATGGCGAGATGGTTACCCCTGCTGATCAATGACACACCGAGCCTATTTTCTATTTGGGCAAGATGCTTGTCGTGCTCACCATAAAGCTGCGGCAATAAACGGTTATCGTCGAATTTCACGTGGACAGCGTCACCGTCGCTGGGAGTGGTCATCGGTCTCATACCAACGCGCTCTGCAGTGTCGCCACGGCAGTAGCATCCGTCGGCTCGGCAATTGCTCCCCGCAAACTATTGGTCAGAACCTCATCGATCCGAATATCAGCGACATAGCCAATTCGATGCTTGGGCCCCGAGAAATGAACCGGATGCAAGAATGGCGAACGGCCGACGAGCTGACCTTCCTCTCGACCCTCACCTTCGATCAAGACAGATAGCGTCTTGCCCATCTGTTCACGGTTGAAAGCATCCTGTTGCACACGTAGCAATTGCTGCAGGGTTTCCAATCGATCCCGACGCATCTCTTCCGGGACATGATCTTCGGCGGCGGATGCCGGTGTGCCCGGACGCGCACTGTATTTGAACGAATAGGCTTGGACGTAGCCGATATCGTTCACCAACCGCAATGTCGCCGCAAAATCTTCATTGCTCTCGCCCGGAAATCCGACAATAAAATCTGAAGACAGCGCTATATCAGGCCGCACCTGACGGAGCCGGTCGACAAGACGGCGATACTCGTAAGCGGTATGCCGCCGGTTCATCGCCGCCAAAATGCGATCCGAGCCGGATTGCACAGGCAAATGCAGAAACGGCATTAGCTGTGGAACATCTCGATGCGCCTCGACTAATTCGTCATCCATATCGCGGGGATGGCTGGTGGTGTAGCGAAGCCGCCACAAACCGTCGATCTCCGCAAGCTGGCGGATCAATCGGCCCAATCCCCAATCCCGGCCATCCGGCCCCAATCCGTGGAAGGCATTGACGTTTTGGCCCAAGAGCGTGATCTCGCGGCTACCCGACGCCACCAAGCGTCGCGCCTCCGCCACAATGGCCTCAACCGGTCGCGATTGCTCGGCCCCTCTCGTATAAGGGACGACACAGAATGTGCAAAACCGGTCGCAGCCTTCTTGAATGGTCAAGAACGCAGAGACGCCTTGCGGCGCACTCTCCTCGGGTAAATGATCGAATTTATCTTCGGCCGGAAAGTCGATATCAATCGCCGGACCACTGTCATCCCGAAGCACCCGTTCCACTAAGGCCGGTAAACGGTGATAAGTCTGAGGCCCCAAGACAATATCAACGTAAGGTGCTCGCGCCAAAATTTCCTCGCCCTCCGCTTGCGCCACGCAACCGGCAACCGCGATCAACATCCGGCCGCCGTCCGTCTCTCGTTTTTCCGCTTGCAACTGACGCAGGCGACCCAGCTCGGAATAAACCTTTTCCGCCGCTTTTTCACGAATATGACAAGTGTTGAGGACGACGATATCGGCATCATTTGGCACGTCTGACGGCGCATAGCCGGAACTCGCCAGCGAATCCACCATACGCGCGGAGTCGTAGACGTTCATCTGGCAACCAAAAGTTTTGATGAAGAGCTTTTTTGCCAACGTCAGGCGCTCTGAACGCGGACGATAGCCACTGCCCCAGGAGTCATTGATGCAAAAAGCGCTGTGCGCCCGTAGTTTTTACAATCTTCCATCATACCCTAACACCGGAACATCAACGCTTTCAAGCGGGCGGTGGAGCGAGGACGCGGGTGTCATCGCCTCGACCGGCAATCGACCTGGAAAACCCAATCGTTATCTCGCGTTCGCAATGGCGTGCCAATTCTTTCCGGGACTCAAAATCCTCCAGCGTCACCGCATCGTGAACGGTTATCTCGACCTTGAAGCGGCCCAATCCAAGCAATTGCCAAAAATGCGGAGCAAAATCCATATCACCATACCAAGCATAGAGTGGTCGCATTAAACGTCCGAGCGGAAGTCCATCGAGACGTGTATAGGCGATGGAAATCGGTTGTACCGGCACGGGACGCCTATTCGCTTCAAGTTCGGCGGCGCTGAACAAACTGCTTTTGAATGGCAGGATCGTTGTCCCGTCGCTGCTCGTGCCCTCCGGGAAAAATATGAGCCGGTCACCACTTGAAAGCCGCGACGTCAATTCTTCCCGGTGCTGGCGGGCATGACGAGGGTTTCGTTCGATGAATACGGTGCGCTGTAGCGTCGCTAGAAATCCAAATATAGGCCACTGACGAATATCGGCGCGGGAAACAAAACTGCCGTCAATAATGGAACCTATCGCGATCACATCGAGATATGAGATATGGTTGGAGACAAACAGGGCCGGCCCCTCAACTAAAGACTCTCCTGCCACGGTTACATCCATACCAATCGTGCGGCGGCACCAACGGAGCCAAATTTTCGGTAGCCAACGCGCCATATTCGTCCGCAGCGCCAAGGCGGGACCCTGTACCACGACAATGAATACCGTAAGCCCCATCAGAAGAAAGAGCCTATTAACAGCTAAACTCGTCGATCTAGTCATTCCGCCGCCACTGGCCTCTCGTCATGTGTCGAGCAAAGAAAGCAATCTGTTCAATTACCGGATACCATACCACTCGATGCGACCGCCCTGCTAACAAGGATCCAAACGTCGATCCTCCCGAATTGATAGTCCACAACAGCATTATCGCCAACCGCAAACGCAGGCCGTTAACATGGAAAC
>CAXAGK010000026.1:0-17359 GCA_963968305.1 uncultured Rickettsiales bacterium
GTTGCGGGCCGCGATGTTAGAGATTTGGCAGGCGAATGCCGCCGGGCGCTATAATTCTCCCGCGGACGACCGTGATGATATCAAATTAGATAATAAATTCAGTGGTTTCGGGCGTGTTTCTTCGGGCGGCAAGGGTAAGTTTGAATTCAAAACAATTAAGCCGGGCTCAGTTCCAAGCGCTGGAAATGCACCACAAGCGCCTCATATCAGTTTGACCCTCTTTGCGGCAGCGATTCACTCGCATTTGTTCACGCGGCTGTATTTCTCGGACGAGGTGGAAGCGAATGAGATCGATCCAGTGTTGTCGTCCGTGGGCGACACACGCAGGGATACATTGATCGCTAGGCGTAAAAAGACCAAGAACGGCATCGTATATCGTTTTGATGTCAGATTGGGTGGTGAAGGTGAGACCGTTTTCTTCGACGTGTGATGCGAAGACGGTGAAAATTATCATACGTGGATGTTGCGGAGGAAGTTGCGATGAGTGAGAAATTGGATTTGGTATTACAGGGCGGCCGGGTGATTGATCCGGCACAGGGGATCGATGGCGTGATGGATGTCGCCATTTCGGGCGGCAAGATTGCGGCGCTCGGCAGTGAATTGTCGGGATCGGAGAATATCGATGTCTCCGGGCGTCTCGTCATTCCGGGCATGATCGACACCCACGCCCATGTTTTCGAGCATATCGGCGGCCCGTTCGGGCTAAACGCGGATATGGTCGGGGTTCATTCGGGAGTTACCACGCTGGTCGATCAGGGTGGACCCAGCAGCATGACTTTCGCCGGATTCCGCCATTATGTTGTGGAACCTTCCGCTAGCAATGTGGTAGCTTTTATCTCGGCTTATGTGGTTGGTGGCCTCGAAGGGCATTTCTATACCGACCTTTATGGGCCGTCTGGCGTTGATGTCGGCGCTACGTGCCGTGTAATCGAGGGCAATCGCGATTTGATCAAGGGGATCAAGGCGCATGCGGAAGTCGGCGGCTTCGCGCGCTGGGGCCTTAAAGTCATCAAAATGGCAAAAGACATCTCGCGGCAATCCGAATTGCCGATCTATATTCATTTGGGCCAACTCTGGCCACTGCCGGAGAAGGGCGGTGACGAGGTTGACCCCGATACGGTCATTCCGAGTGTGGTAGAAATGCTCACACCAGGCGACGTGTTGGCGCATCCCTTCACGCGCCATCCGGGCGGTTTCGTCGACTCCAAGGGCAATCTGCATCCGGCCATCGCGGAAGCTCTGGTGAACGGCATCAAGATCGATGTCGGGCACGGCTCGCATTTTAGCTTCGAGATGGCGCGCAAGGTGATGGAGGCGGGTGTCCTGCCGCACACGCTCGGTGCCGATATGCACGGCTATAATACGAAAGTGCCGGAGCCCGAGATGGCCAAGGAGGAAGATCATATCTTCACCGGCGACGTAAAATTCAGCATGACCCACGCAATGACCGAGCTTGTGGCGCTTGGCATGCCGTTGGCGGATGTGGTGGCGACGGCGACATCGAACGCCGCTGAGATGATTGGCATGACCGATAAGATCGGCGCCTTGAAGCCGGGCATGGTCGCGGATGTCTCGGTCCTGGCGGACGAGCGCGGCAAATGGGTATTGCGCGACAACAGCGGCGATCAGGTTGTCGCGGACCAATATCTGCGACCGGACTTCTGCCTGCGCGCGGGCAAACGCTTCGACGCTGATGCGATCATCCTGCCGCAACTCGAAGCCGCGGCCTAATCGGCGGATGAACGATATCCATCAAGGAGTCGGTGCGCCGCTACCGCGCAAGGAAGACGAGCGTTTCATGCGCGGCCGTGGCCGCTATGTCGCGGATATTAAGCCGGCGGGAACGCGTGAAGTTGCGTTCTTGCGCAGCCCTCTGGCGCACGCTCGCATCCTGGGCGCGCGCGTTCCGGTAGATGTCCGGGATAAGGTGTTTCTCGCGCAGGATTTGACGGGTGTGCAGCCGATCCGCGCTGTCTCTGCCTTGCCTGGGTTCAAGCCTTCCGTGCAGCCGGCGTTGGCGGACGAGAAAGTACGTTATGTGGGCGAGCTGGTCGCCATGTGCGTCGCCGATACCCGCGCCGAGGCCGAGGATATCGCCGCGCGGGTCGAAATCGATTTTGAGGAATTGGCCGCGATCCACGATATGCTCCAGGCCCGCGATGCGGATGCCGCACTGCTCCATGAGGAGTGGGGCGACAATGTTTTCTTGGAGAGTTTCGTCGATGTTGGAGATGTTGACGCGGTTGCGGCGCGCGCGGCAATCAAGGTCGAGCGTGAATTCCGCACGGCGCGCCAATGCATGTCGCCAATCGAAGGCCGCGGTGTCATCGCTGAGTGGGACACGCGCCTAGAACAACTGATTATGCACAGCGCCACGCAAATGCCGCATATCGTGCGCAGTGGTCTCGCAGAATGTCTCGGGATAGATCATGGGCGGGTGCGCATCATCTCCCCGGATGTCGGCGGCGGCTTTGGCTATAAAGGTATCCTCCTGGCGGAGGAAGTCGCACTTGGTTGGTTGGCCATGCGGCTCGGCTGTCCGGTCCGCTGGATCGAAGACCGTCGCGAGCAATTGACCGCCAACGCCAATTGCCGCGAACATCATTACAAGATCACCGGGTATGCGGACGAGAACGGCAAACTGCTGGGGCTCGAGGCGCAGGCGCATGTGGATTCAGGTGCCTATTCGGCCTATCCGTTCTCCGCTTGTCTCGAATCCGCGCAGGTCGGCAGTATTCTGCCCGGGCCGTACGATTTCGAGGCGTTTCGCTGCCGGACCTGGTCATCGGCCACGAACAAACCGCCGATCCTGCCCTATCGTGGTGTCGCTCGAACCGGTGTTTGTTTCGCCACGGAATTGGTGCTGGATGCCATTGCGCGGGAAGCTGGGAAAGAGCCGCACGAAGTTCGGTTGATGAATCTGCCGTCGGCGGATGCGATGCCGTTCGACAATATCACGGCCAAACATTTCGACAGTGGCGACTATCCGACGTGTCTGAAGAAGGCGGTCGAGGCTATCGATGTGGCGAGCGTGCGGGAACGGCAGAAAACGCCGGAATCTGACGGCCGCAAGATTGGTGTAGGCCTCTCGATTTTCTGCGAGCAGGGAGCCCACGGTACGACCGTCTATGCAGGCTGGGGTATTCCCATGGTGCCGGGGCACGAACAATGCGGTGCCCGGTTGACCCCGGATGGTGAATTGGAATTGCGCATCGGTGCGCACAGTCACGGGCAAGGACTTGAGACTACGCTGGCGCAGGTCGCGCACGAAATTCTCGGCATCGACCCGGGCCTCGTCCGATTGGTCCACGGCGATACCGGTGTCACACCTTATTCGACGGGGACGTGGGGGTCGCGCTGCATGGTGATGTCCGGCGGCGCAGTCGCGACCGCGTGTGAAGCTTTGGCCGAGCGGGCGAAACGTATCGGTGCCTCGCTCCTGCAGACGGAAGAAGCAGACGTGCGCGTTGAGGCGGGTAACGTCGTCTCGCCGAACAATTCGATCAGCCTCGGCGATATCGCCAAAGTCTGGTATCTGAAGCCGCAGGATCTGCCGGGAGATGTCGACCCGGCTGGATTAGAGGTGACTGTCGGCTATAAACCGGACGTGGATTCCGGCACTTTCAGTTATGCCGCCCACGCGGTTATCGTCGCCGTCGATACCGAAATCGGCCAGGTGGAAATTCTCGACTATGCCGTGGTTGAAGACGGCGGCGTGCTGGTCAATCCGATGATTGTCGATGGGCAGGTCTACGGCGGTACGATCCAGGGCATTGGCACCGCGCTCTATGAAGAAATGCCGTTCGACGATCGCGGCCAACCGCTGGCCTCGACCTTCGCGGATTATCTGTTGCCCGGCGCTGCGGAATCGCCTGACATCCGCGTGCTGCATATGGAGACGCCGTCCCCCTACACGCGGTTCGGGCAGAAAGGCATCGGCGAGAGTGGCGCCATCGGCCCACCCGCTGCCATCGGCAATGCGGTCAACGACGCGCTGCGCGAATTTGGCGCGGAAGTATCACAGCTGCCGATCACACCGCGCCGGATACTGGAAGCTCTGCGGGAGGTGGGATCTTGAAGCCCGCGACTTTCGACTACGCTCGCGCCTCGAACCTGTCCGATGCGGCCGAATTATTGGGTGACGATACGAAGTTCAACCGTGTACTGGCGGGTGGGCAATCGCTTGGCCCGATGCTGAACTTGCGTTTGGTGCAACCGGACCGGTTGTTGGATGTGACCCGCATTCCGGAAATGAAAACAATTGAGCGCGACGGTGACGCGGTTCTAATCGGAGCCTGCGTAACACATGCGGCGATTGAAGACGGTGGCATACCCGATACGACGAACGGGATGTTGGAATCTGTGGCCGGTGGCATTGCCTGCCGCGCCATTCGCAATCGCGGCACCATGGGAGGCAGTATTGCACATGCAGACCCTGCCGCCGATTGGCCCGTCTGTCTGATGGCGCTTGGCTCGGATGTCTCCGTCCATGGACAGTCAGGCGCGCGGCACCTCTCGCTTGGCGACTTCTTGGAAGGCCCGTTTCAGACAGCCCTTCAAACCGGCGAGCTTCTGACAGGCGTTCGAATTCCTGTGCTCTCCGCCTCCGCGCGATGGGGGTATTACAAATTCTGCCGCAAGGCTGGCGAGTTCGCCGAAACCATGGCGGCTGTTCTGCATGATCCGGAGAGAGGTATCGCGCGCGCGGTGATTGGTGCGACGGAAGCGCGGCCGACCGTGATCGAAGAAGGGGTAAAAGTGGACGCGAGTTTTGACGCAAAGGCTGCCGAAGATATAGTCGAACGGGCCTTTCCAGATGCCGATTGGTACAAGCGCCGTCTGCATGCGGCCGCTTTGCGCCGCGCGGTTGAGGAGGCGGTGCGATGAGCCGTGTATCCCTGACAGTGAACGGCGAAGCCGTCGAGGCTGAAGTTGAGCCTCGCACTCATCTCGCGGATTTTCTGCGCGAAGCGCGGCTGCTGACGGGGACGCACCTCGGTTGTGAGCATGGCGTCTGCGGCGCGTGCACGGTTGAGATTGATGGCGCACCGGCGCGTTCCTGCATCACGCTGGCCGTGGCGTGCGAGGGCGCCGAGGTTCGGACCATTGAAGGGTTCGACGAAGACCCCTTAATGGGACAATTGCGCGCTGCGTTCACGCGTGAGCATGCTTTGCAATGCGGATACTGCACGCCGGGTATGATGATCTCCGCCCGCGACCTGATACGCCGCGCACCAGGTGCCGACCAAGCGCATATCCGACGCGAGATGGAAGGCAATCTCTGCCGTTGTACCGGTTACGTCGGTATTGTGCGCGCCGTGCAATCCGTAATGGAAGAGCCGGCGATCGCAGAAACTATCGAGTCGACCCCAGTTACGGACGCTGGACAGGTAGCTGCGTCGGAACAGACCTCCACTAAAGCGAAATTGCCCGCGGGCGCGATGCGTTTGTCGCAGCAATTTACCATCGGGCAACCGATTGCCGATGTCTGGGCAGTGTTCCGTGACATCGAAGCGCTCTCGGCCTGCATGCCGGGCGCCGAATTAACCTCTCCTCCCGATGATGGACACGTGAAGGGCCGTATCTCAGCAGGTCTCGGCCCCATCCGTGCTTCCTTTACAGGCGAAGCTGACGTGGCGTTCGATGAAACCCGGCGCAGTGGCACGGTCTCCGGCTCGGGCCGCGATGGTGCCACCGGGTCCAGCGCTCTCGGTGAGGTGACGTTTGTGCTTCTTGAAGAAGGGCCCGATGCGACGCGGGTCGATGTCGAGGTGGCCTATGCGCTGAGCGGCACCTTCGCGCAATTCGGTCGTGGCGATCTTGTCATTGGTGTTGCGCAAGCGATGACCGACGCCTTCGCGGCCAACCTTGAAGCGCGTCTTGCGGGCGATGACGTGGCCGCGGCGACCGCACAGGTGGGTCTCGGCACTGTGATCGGTGCGGCTTTGCGCGGATGGTTGAGGAAATTGTTCGGCGCGAGCTGAGGCAGACCCATACTCCTGCAGCCAAGCGAAAATCGAGAGGAAGAGACAATGGCAATGGATGACAATTACGCTGCCGATAAAGGCGTCTTCAACGCCGGCGTGGAATTCGCGCGCAAGCAGCGCAAGGATTTGGGTCGGGTCACTGAGCCGGCCCGCGATATCCCGGTCTTCGCGACGACGGATGTGCTGGTCGTCGGCGGCGGTCCCGCCGGCACCACGGCGGCGATCGCGGCGGCGCGACTTGGCGCGGATGTCATCCTGGCCGAGCGTTATAATCATTTGGGCGGCCTCTCCACGGGCGGTCTCGTCATATGGATCGACCGCATGTCCGATTGGCAGGGGGACCTTGTAATCCGAGGCATGGCGGAGGAACTGCTCGACCGTTTGCCGGACGATGCCATCTTCGGCCCATCGAAGGATCAATGGGGCTCGCGGGACGAAAGCCTGGCGCATCAATGGTCGCGCCGCCACAGCGCCTTTCACGGCACGGTAACATGGGCGCCGATGATCGATCCAGAATGGCTGAAGCTCGAATCCCTGAAGATGGTGCTGAGTGCGAAGATCGAGCTGTTGTTGCATTCCTGGGTCGCGGCCCCGCTGGTTGAGGACGGCAAGGTCGTGGGCGCGATCCTGGAATCGAAAGAAGGCCGGGTGGCCGTGCGCGCGAAGACGGTCGTCGATACGACCGGCGACGGTGATATGTTTGTGCGAGCGGGCGAGGGGTTCGAAGGCGATATCGATACCGACAATATCCATCATTGCGCCAATACCGCATCGCTGCTCTCAGGCGTGGACGTGAACAAGTGGTTTGCCTGGCAGGACGCTAACCCCGACGCCTATAAGGATTTCATGCGGCGGGGCAGGGAAGCGACCAAGCACTTTATTCTGCCGTTCGCCGGGTGGCGGAACGACGTGGTCGTCTTCATGGGGCCGCGTTTCTCCGGCTTCGATGTGCTGAAGATCGACGACCTAACTCACCTCGAAATCCTGTCGCGGGAAAGCCTGGTGGAGTTGCTGAACTTTTACCGCCAATACGCGCCGGGCTTTGAGAACGCATGGATTATGCTGACCGGGCCGCAATTGGGAGCGCGGCACAGCCGCCGCCTGAAGGGTGCGGGGCGGATGACTGGTGACGAAACCAAAACCGGACGTGTGCTCTCAGATGAGATCGGCGTGAGCCCAAGCCTGGGCCTCAACCTGCCGAATGTTTCCGTCCCGTATAGCGCTTTGGTGCCAAGCCAAGTCGACAATCTATTGGTCGCCGGGCGTCACATCTCCAGCGATGCTCAGACCCACACCTTCATGCGTGAAATCCCGCAATGCTGGATGACCGGTCACGCGGCGGGCGTCGCGGCGGCGTTGAGCGCGAATTCCGGCACAGTGCCGAGAGATTTGAATGTGAGCGAAATCCAGTCGGCGCTCGTGAAACAGGGCGCTTATGTGCGGACCGAAGCGTCGGACTGAAGCTGCATGCTCACGTAACGGTGGTTAAGCGGGCAGTTCCCTTAAATGCTTAAATCCAACAAATTGTAATCCTTCAGCGCCGCTTTCGTCTCCGCCGTCCATACGAAAGTTTCGCCGTTCTCTTTATGTGGCGCATATTCGAATGATGTCTCGTCGGGGAAGCGTTGTTTGCGGGCCTCGATGGCGTAGCCGATCATCTCCGAGCGTTTGCGAATACGTTCTGCGTCGTAGACGCTCGGCGCGTTGTGAATGCCCCCGCCTTGTACATCCAATACGGACTTTCGGCGATGGAATCCGAAATTCACAGTGACTCGCCATTGATCGCTGGTATTGGCGAAAGAGCCATGGACGGCTTGGCGATTGCAAATCGCGACGTCGCCCGGAGCGCAAATCATCGGCACCGCTTCCGGCAATCTCGGCGTGCCTGCCGCTTCGACCATCGCGGCGATGTCCAGTTTGTTGAGTTTGTGCGAGCCTGGTACGACCCACACGCCATTGGCGGGGGTGCAGCCGTACAATTGTGCCATGGTGTTGTAACCATGCGTGCCTTGGTTCCAATCCGGCGCGTCCCAATGGGTTACGCCGTCGCGATGCCAGGCGACCGAGGCGCCCCGACCAGGTTCCTTGATGAACATGGCCTCGTTGAAGGGCGTAAAATCGTCGCCGTTGATCGAAGCGGCGACGCGTAACAGATCTGGGTGGCCGTAGACGCGCAGCGCCGCATCGGAGAATTGCAGCGTGCCCAACATCAGATAGACGATTTCCTTCGGTACGTTGGTGGCTGCCAGCGGTTGCGGCATTTTCACCGGATGTCGACCGTTTGCTTCCTCGGTAGCACCGAAGGGATCGCCGAGCGGCTTCGACCAAAAAAGCGTGGGCGCCTCGCAATCAGCACCCAATGCGGGCCGACCCTTGGCGTCGACGGACGTATCCTTCTCTGCTGGAAGGCGTTCCATGATGTCGAATAGGTCGACTTCGATATCGGCCAATTCTTCCGGACCCAGCACGTCTTCGAAGATATAAAATCCACATCGCCAATAAGCGTCAAGAATGTCTTGGTGGAGTTTGCCGTTCTCGTTGAAGCGTGTTGGCCCGCGGTTGCCGAGCGTCGCGGCACGGGCTTCGCCGTCCCGGATGTAGCTTTGCATGGCGTCGTCTTCACTATCTTGTGGGGTGATGGCTGTTTGGATCATGATCTGTCTACCTTGCCCAGCTTTGGTGCGGATATTTTACACTTTCCGCACCGTTGGGACAAAATCGTGTTAAGCGATCTATTCCGATGGTCTCGTTCTATATATAGTTCCGGCTCACACCAAGGGGGAGGGAGCAATGAGTGATCAAATGACGAAGGCGGTAGCCTTCCAGGCGCTGCACACGCGAGAGGAGCCGTTGTTGCTGCCTAACCCATGGGATGCGGGAAGCGCCAAATTGATGGCGAATTTGGGATTCGAAGCTTTGGCAACGACGAGTCTCGGTGCTAGCGCGATGCTCGGTACTACCATCGCGACGGCGGAGACAATCTTGGAGAATTGCCGGAATATTTGCGCCGCGACCAATTTACCGATCAATGCGGACCTGGAGAATTGCTTTGCCGACGCGCCGGAAGACGCGGCACAAATGATTGCGCAGGCCTGTGAAGCTGGTGCGGTCGGCGGCTCCATTGAGGATGCGACAGGAGATCGGGGCACGCCGATTTATGATTTCGAATTGACCGTGGACCGAGTGCGCGCGGCGGTAGAGACGGCGCGCGCTCAGCCGATCCCCTTTACCTTGACCGCTCGAGCGGAAGGCTTGCTCTACGGCTACGGCGATATCGACGATGTGATCAAACGGTTGCAGGCCTTCGAGGAGGTTGGGGCCGATTGCCTTTATGCGCCGGGCTTGAAGACGATCGAGGAAATGCGGATCGCTGTCGAAGCGGTCAGCAAGCCGGTCAATGTGGTCATGGGCTTCGCCGATCCAACGATCACTCTAGAACAAATGGCGGAGATCGGTGTTCGCCGGGTCAGCATCGGTGCCGGACTTTCGCGGGTCGCGCTGAACGCGATGATGACAGCGGCCCAGGCGATGAAAGACGGCAACTTTGGATTTATCAGCGATATGATCTGCGTCGGCGATCTGCGCAAAGCATTTGGAGAAGTGTAACAATGGAACCTTTACCCATCCTGCAGCAACGCCGGATCGAAGCGAATATTATGAAGCATGTTTATGAGAATCTACGCGAGAGATTCGGTGTGGAACAGGCTCGCGACATCATTCGCGAGACGGTCAGCAAGGCCGCGATCGAACAAGGTGTCAGTTTTGCCGAACAAGTCGACGGTGATCCCAACCTCAAGGATTTCTTCGATATTCTACCGTTGTGGACGAAGGACGGCGCGCTGGAGATAGATGTCCTGGAAGCGGGCGCCGACACATTGGATTTTAACGTCAAACGCTGCCGCTACGCGGAAATGTACCGCGAGATGGGCGTCGGTGAGATCGGCGACCTATTGTCCTGCCAGCGCGACGGAGATTTCTGTATTGGCTACAACGCAGATATCGAATTCCGCCGCACCCAAACGATCATGGGCGGCGCGTCCCATTGTGATTTTCGATATCGGTTGCAGGGCGAAGGCAAAGGTTAACTATCTCTCCAGTCTAAGCCGCCGCGGCCGCCCCTTCGGTCATTCCCAGCATTGCGCGCGTATCGTCGACGGTGGCGACTTCTCGGCCCAGGACGCGGGCTTGTTTGACGACTTCTGCGATGATGTCGGCATTGGTTGGCTGGCCCAGCTCCGTATAAGGATAGTCGCCAAGGCCGATGGAGATGTGGCCGCCGGATTTGATGACCTTCTTGGTCAACAGCAACAAGTTGCCTTTATAATTCATCGCCGACCACAAGACCTTCTTGTCCTTCGGCAGGAAGGTGGTGTGCGCGTCGAGGCCTTCAGGTGTGCCCGGATGGCCGGAGAGCGAGATGCCGTCTGTCATGCAGAGCAACACGAAGGCCGGCTCCGGAATGACATTCATTTTCATCAATGCTTCCATCTGTCGCGTGAAACTGATGTTCCACGAAACGCAGTAATGCTTTAGGCCGTGATGCTTGATGCGGTCCGCGAAATACATCAGCGTCTCGGTTGAGTTTTCGTAGACAAGACCTGTCGTGTCGTAAGTGTTTTTTTCCGGGTTCCACCAGTCGACATTGACGCTGCCCGTATCCGTCGGCGCGAAGTGGGGTGCTGTTTTTGGATCCTTCATCGATTCCTCTACCGCGTCGAAGCGCTCCCGCGCGTCGCCGCCATGGGCGACATATCCGAGCGTTGGATGGATCAGGATTGGGCAGGCGTCGCGGATGCCGGAATTGGTTTTTTGATAGAAGACGGGATCATGATCCGGCTCTCCCGTCACGGTTCGTCCGTGGTAGTGGATGATCGATGCGCCAGCATCATAGCAGGATTGGGCGTCGCGGATGATTTCGTCCGGCAGGAAAGGTACGTTCGGGTTCTCGTCGCGTGGCGCCAGTTCGTTGACACGCGCTTCGATAATGATCTTGTCCATGCCGTACTTCCCCTTAATTCGGTGACAGTCACTTATAAAGGATATAAGTGACTGTCACCGAATTGTACCCAACGATACTCCGCATGCTCGATCATTTTTTAAAGTTCATCGACCGCCTCTCGGGCGCGACAGGCTTTCTCGGCGCCTGTCTGGTCCTGCCATTGGCGCTGGTGATGTTCTACGAAGTTGTGCTGCGGTTCTTCTTCGACCTGCCGACCTTCTGGGCCTACGAGATTTCATACATGATGACCGGTGCACATTTTGCCCTCGGCATCGCGTATGTGATGCGGGAAGGGCAACACATACGCATCGATTTTTTGTATGAACGTTTTAGCCCCAAGGTTAAGGCCGGGATCGATCTATCGATTTATCTATTCTTCCTGCTGCCGATCATCTCGTGGATGGCATGGTTGCTGTCGCACAAAGCGTTCACGGCGTTGATCATTGGCGAGCAATCGGGCGAGTCCGCATGGAATCCGTATGTATGGCCGGTCTCTTCCGTCATCGCGTTTGGCTTTGTTGTCTTCGCATTGCAAATCGTCGCGGAGACAATCAGATGCGCTCGCGTTGTGTTCTGCGGTAGGTCCAATGCTGAGCATTGATATCGCGCTTTTCATGTTCGCGCCGCTGATGACGTTGATCTTCCTCGGTGTGCCGGTGGCGTTCGCTTTGATGAGCGTGGCGCTGGTCTTCGGTATCTGGGAATTCGGTGATGCGGCGGTGCATCTTTTCGTCGCCAAGGTGCAGGAGATCACAAGTAGTCATGTGCTCGCGGCAGCACCGTTGTTCGTCTTCATGGGGGCGATGTTGGAGCGTTCGGGCACGGCCGAACGACTGTTCGAAGCGATCCACATGTGGACTCGCCGTATGCCAGGCGGGCTCGCGGTCGGCACCATCGCCATGTGTGTGCTCTTTGCCGCTTCCAGCGGTGTTGTCGGCGCAACCGAAACCGTGGTCGGCATGTTGGCGATACCGGTCATGCTGCGATACGGCTACGACAAAGGTTTGATTTCAGGCACAATCTGCGCCGGGGGCTCGCTTGGGTCGATCATTCCGCCCTCCGTCCTTGTCGTCATACTGTCGCTGATCGCGGAGATCGGCATTGGTGAAATGTTTGCCGGGATGATTTTTCCAGGGCTGATGCTAGCAGGCTCCTATGTGCTCTATATCTTGCTTCGTTGCACTCTGGATCCAACGTCGGGACCGCGCCTGCCGCCATCTGATGACGATCCTTCGCTTGCGGAGAAATTGCGGATTACAGCTGTTGCGTTGTTGCCGCCGGTCGTTCTCATCTTCGTCGTACTGGGAACCATCCTTGCCGGGATGGCGGTGCCGACGGAGGCGGCTTCGATGGGCGCCGTCGGCGCTGTCGTCTTGACGGTGATCTACCGGAATTTCACATTCGCCGTGTTACGCGAAGCGATCCTGAAAACGATTTCAATCACGGCGATGATCCTCACCATCCTGTTGGGTGGGACGATGTTTTCGAGTGTCTTTGTCGGGATCGGCGGCTTGCTCGCGGCGGAACGCGCCATCGAATTCATGGCGTTTGGTCCTTGGGGTACGTTGTTCTTGATCTTGGCGCTAACATTCCTCGCTGGATTCGTGATGGATGTGCTCTCCATCATTCTGATCGTCGTTCCCATTGCGGTACCGCTGATCATGGGCTTCGGTTTCGATATCATCTGGTTCTTCATTCTGCTGTTGATCACCTTGCAGACGAGCCTACTGACACCGCCGATGGCGGGCGCTATTTTCTATCTACGCGCCATCGCACCGCCGGAAATAACACTCCGCGATATGTATCGCGGCATGACACCTTTCATTCTGCTGCACTTTGTTGTCCTGGCGTTGGTGATGGTGTTTCCGGAGTTGGCGCTTTGGTTGCCGGACAAGCTGCTCGGGTTTGATTGATGATGAAATTGCTATTCCTTGACGCCTTGGCGGGGCGTAGAATGCGGTCCATGTCCTAAAGGAACGTTTGGGTAAAGGAAGTAAGCCATGTCCGAAGTAGTGCGGTCAGTGCAAGACGACTATTCGATTTCATCGGTTTCGGATGTGGTCGGCGCGGAAGTCGTTGGTCTCGATGTGTCGCAACCGCTCGATGCCGCGACGATCGCAACCCTGCGGCAAGCTTTCCAAGATCACCACTTGTTGTGTTTTCGGGACCAACATTTGAGTGACGAGCAACTAACCGCGTTCTCGGTTCAATTTGGGCCGCTTGAAATCTATCCGGAAGAAGATCTGACCAAAGGTGCCATGGAGGTCTATCACGTCGCCAATGTGTCGCAATCGGGCGAGCATTTGCCGGAAGACGACCGGATGGTGGTGTTTCAGCGTAATAACGGCCGCTGGCATACAGATAGCTCCTACCGTTATATCCCGTCACTGGCCTCGATCATGTACGGCATCGAAGTATTGCCGGACGACGCCGAAGGCGGTGAGACCGGGTTCTCCAATATGCTACTAGCCTATAAGGCGCTGCCCGACGATATGAAGACGACGCTGATGCATCTGCATCAGGTGCATTCCTACGGCGAAATCCGCCGTTTGGAGCCGACCATTCCGGCGATGAGCGACCACGAGCGGAATGCTTTGCCGCCGGTGTCGCACCCGGTGATCCGCGTCCATCCGGATCGTGATTATCGGCGGTCGCTCTATTTCACCTCGAATACCAGCCTCGAGATCGGCGGCATGACCCTCGAAGACGGTAAGGATTTGCACGGCTGGCTGGTCGACTATGTCGGCAAGCAGGAGTTTTGTTACTTTCACCGTTGGCGTCGGAATGACTTGGTAATGTGGGACAATCGAGTGTTGTTGCACCGGGCCATTGATTACGACACGGCCAAATACCGCCGTGTTTTGCGGAGGACAACGGTTGCCGGGGACGGTCCGATCATGGGGCCGTATTGGCCGGAGGCTATGGCGGCGGGAGAGCGCTAGGTTATCCGGCAGCGGTATAGCTGCCGGGCATCTCATCATCCTTCAATGCCTAAAGATGGGCGATACGTGCCATGGCGTCTATCCGTAGGGGTGCTATATTTCCAAAGGTAACGGCAGATTGTCTAAGGAACGACCATGGATCTGAATCTCAGCGCCGAGGACCTCGCTTTTCGTGACGAGGTGCGTGCATTTTTCCACGAGAACTTGAGTGACGATATTCTCGAGGGTGCCCGCCTGACGCCGGCGGTGCGTAGCCCAGTGGGACCGGCGCGTAGATGGGCGAAGCTTCTCTCGGAGAAGGGTTGGCTTTGTCATCCGTGGCCGGCGGAGTTCGGCGGCCCCGGCTGGGGCGTGGTCAAAAAATATATCTACGAATTTGAATCGGAAATGGCGGGGACGCCGTCGATCAACAACATGGGCATCCGCATGGTCGGGCCGGTCGTTATGAAGTTCGGCACCGAGGAACAGAAAGCGACCGTGCTACCGAGTATCCTGAACGACGAGTTCGCGTGGTGTCAGGGTTATTCCGAACCCGGTTCCGGCTCGGATCTCGCCTCGTTGCAAACCCGCGCGGTGGCGGATGGCGACGATTACATCATCAACGGCTCGAAAATTTGGACGACCGGCGCACATACCGCCGATAAGATATTTTGTCTGGTCCGCACCTCCACCGAGGGTAAGCCGCAGCAAGGTATCAGCTTCCTGCTGTTCGATATGGACCTGCCGGGCATTACCATAAAGCCGATCCTGACCTTTGCGGGCGATCATGAACTCAATCAGGTTTTCTTCGACAATGTGCGGGTACCGCAAGCGAACCGCATCGGTGATGAAAACCAGGGATGGACCGTTGCCAAGTATCTGCTGGAGTTCGAACGCGGCGGCGTTGCCTATTCACCGCGCGTGAAGGCTGCGCTGTTGAAGCTCAAAGAGATGAGCCAGAAGGAAGCGGGTGGGGATGGCCGGAGATTGATCGACGATCCGGACTTCAAGACCCGTTTGGCAAAGCTGGAAATCGGCGTACAGGCGTCCGAAATCATTGAAAAACGGGTCATGAGTGCGTTGAGCCAGGGGCAAAACCCGGGTGCATCGTCTTCCATCTTCAAGCTGCGGGGCTCTGAGCTTCTGCAAGAGACGTTGGAGATGACCATGAACGCGCTCGGCTACTATGCGAATCCGTATCAGCCGGAAGCCTTTGTGCCAGGCAATAATGTAGAACCAATTGCACCGGAATACGGCCTTGTTGCGACATCGAAATATTATAACCAACGCGCGGCGACGATCTATGCAGGATCGAGCGAAGTGCAGCGGAGTATTCTGGCGAAACACGTTCTCGGACTGTGAAGGACGGACCTATGACCCCAAGCGAGATCGAATACCTGTTTCGCGGCAGCGCGACACCACCCAGTAAGGTCCTGCCCGGCGAGCCGCCGTTTACGACGCGCCCGGAACTGAAGGGTATCTTCGGCATGGTCGCCTCGACCCATTGGCTCGGTACGGCCGCTGGAATGAGCGTCCTTGAGAAGGGCGGAAATGCCTTTGACGCCGCCGTTGCGACAGCGCTGACTCTGCAGGTCGTGGAGCCGAGTATGGCCGGCCCTGGGGGCGACGCGCCGATTATTCTCTACGATGCGAAGTCGGACGACGTGAAGGTGATTTGCGGCCAGGGCGTGGCGCCGGCGAAGGCCACAGTTGATGCCTATCGCCATCTCGGCCTGGATATTGTGCCGGGAGCGGGTCTGTTACCGCTCGTTGTGCCGGGCGCGTTCGGCGCTTTCATGCTGCTGCTGCGCGATTGGGGAACGATGAGTGTCCGCGACGTGTTGGAGCCCGCGATCGGCCACGCCCGCAATGGCTATCCGATCGGCGCGCGCGTGGTGGCGACGATCGAGGCGTTGAAGGGTTTGTTCGTTGAGCATTGGCCGAGTTCGGCGGCGGTGTATTGCCCGGATGGGAATGTGCCCAAACCCGATCAATTATTTTGCAACCCCGTGTTGGCGGACACGTTCGAGAGAATTTTACGGGAAGCGGAAGCAGTCGGCGGCGACCGAGAACGTCAAATCGAGGCGGCGCGCGATGCGTTTTATCAAGGTTTCGTTGCGGAAAGTATTGACGGATTTTGCTGTGATAATGAATTCCTCGACACGTCCGGCCGCGCTCATAGCGGCTTCCTCTCCGGTGAAGACTTAGCGAGTTGGTCGCCCGGTGTTGAAGCGCCGCTTTCCCTCGATTACGAAAATTTCTCCGTCTTCAAATGCGGCCCCTGGAGCCAAGGGCCTGTTTTCTTGCAACAATTGGCCCTCCTGAAGGGTTTCGATCTCGGTGCGATGGATCCTAATGGAGAGGCGTTCGTCCACTATGTGACGGAGTGTACGAAGCTCGCCTTTGCGGACCGGGAGAAGTTTTACGGTGATCCAAATTTCGTCGACGTGCCGATGGAGACGCTCCTGTCCGCGGCCTATAACGATGCCCGACGAGGCCTAGTGACGGAGATGGCCTCCGATCAAATTCGCCCTGGCTCGATTGAGGGTTTCGGCGGACCTGTTGTCTATGGATTGGAAGATGGACGTCGAATGCTTGTGTCCGACGATGGCCAAGCGGTGGAGCTCGGCGATTCGTCACCCGAAGTTTCGATTGCGACAGGCGATACCGTTCATCTGGATGTCGCCGACCGGTTCGGTAATTTGGTCTCTGTCACGCCGAGTGGCGGATGGATGCGCAGCTCGCCGACTATTCCCGATTTAGGGTTCGCGCTGTCCAATAGAGGGCAGATTTTCACGTTGGAAGAGGGAACACCCGGTGTCGTGGCGCCCGGCAAGCGCCCACGGACAACGCTCAGCCCAGGTTTCGCGACACGCGATGGTAAGCCTTATATGGCCTTCGGCACACCCGGTGCGGATTTCCAAGACCAATGGGCGCTGCAATTTTTCCTGCGTCACGTACATCATGGGCAAAACCTCCAAGAGGCTGTGGACGCACCGACCTTCAATACCACGCATTTCCCCGCGTCATTCTACCCCAAACGGGCTTCCCTGCGCGCGCTTACGGTTGAGGGGCGGTTCCCAGAGTCGGCGGTTTCGGTACTTCGTGCTCGCGGACATGATGTATCGGTCGGGGATCCCTGGTCCCAAGGTCGGATGTGCGTGGTCGCCCACGATCACGATTTATTGAAGGCGTCAGCATCGGCTCGAAACACGCAAGGTTACGCCGCTGGGCGATAAGGCTCTCGGTATTTGAGTAGTGATCGTCGGACATTCTCTTAAATAGGACGCTATCGCAACCTAACGCAGCATTAACAATTATCAGCAATGTCCAAACGTTAATTTTCGATCGGTGAACCCATAAATGCGTGCTGTTCGAAGGGCATAAACTACGTCTGTGTAGATATGTCGTTACTCGCGGAACATATTCATTAGCTTCTTAATTTTGGGAGG
>CAXAGK010000027.1:0-17270 GCA_963968305.1 uncultured Rickettsiales bacterium
GCTTATAGGAGGCACTCTCCAACACACCGAGCGGCATGCCCGGATCGAGCTTCACACGGATTGCCATCGGGTTTGATCTTGGCGCATCAACAGACCGGATCAGAAATTTCAGGCGTTCGCCGTTACCTTTACCGCTCTTCACACTTGTGAATTCGGATGGTGCCGGCAGATAGCGCGGAGTCACCGCCATCGGGAAGCGGAGCGAATAGCGGCCGTCCAGATGCGTGACCGCTTGCTGCTATCCAATCTCCACCTCGATCCGCCCCTTCGGCGGAATATTGGCGACCGACATGGTGAAAAGGCTCGGGCGCTCCTGCTCCAACAGACTGGCGCGCTTACCGCTGTCAGCCGCGCGCTTGTACTTTTTGCGCGCCGCCTGGCGTTCCTCTATCCGGCCTTCGATCGTCCGGTCATCGACACGCAATCGCATATGGTCGACAGCGGCATCGTCCGGCAATGGAAATACATAAACCCCCTCGACCCATGAATCTTCAGGGTTGAGGAAGGTCTGCCGGATCGTCGCCCGGCCGGTAATACCGTTGATGACGATATCCGCCGTCCCCGCGACGATCGGGGCCGGCACGCGCAAGCCGGGCGATCCCTGAGGATGCAGGAACAGACCTTCGCCCCGCGCCGGAGCCGCAAGCGCCCCCATAAGGCCGAAGGCGAGAAACAAGAATGCACAAAGCAAAGGCGCGTGACGCGCGGAGAAAGCAATCGAACGTGACATGAAATCGGTCTCCGATGAAATAATCGAAGCCGGATTTAGCCCGCGCAATCGGGCAGCGCCGCGCTCTCATTAGGGCGATTGCTTGATCAATTACGGCGAAGCCGGGGCAGAAGCTTACTCCGCGGCACCCGGCCGCTGTTCCGCATCCTTGTAGATAAAGTCGGAGCGGGTATTGGTCACGCGCTCGTGCAGGGCTAAGGCGGCAGGCTCAAAATCATAGGTCGGTGCAGGCTCCGCCTCGAAATTGCCGACCGTATCGGTGCCCCGCACCAAGGTCGCGCTATCCGGCACGCCGGTCACTTGCTTCACCCTAGGCGTCACATATCGCATGGCGATACCTATGCGCCGGTCGTCCGATTGGTTCGGCGCCGAGGAATGGGCGATATTGACGTGGTGCAACGATATCTCGCCTGTCCGCACGACCACATCCGCGGCCTTGGCTTCGTCCATCTGAATATCCATCACCTGGCCACGGGTCAGCAGATTGTCCTCGTCGAACGTGTCCTTGTGCTCGATCCCGTCCCACTCGTGGCTGCCAGGCATCATCTTCATGCACCCACTTTCCACCGTCGACGGCGACAGCGCCAACCAAGCGGTCACCACCTCATTACTGCTCAATCCCCAATAATTGCCGTCCTGATGCCAGGAGACAAAGCCGGGGTCCTTGGCTTCCTTGATGAACAGACTGGTCTGCCAGCACAGGAAATCGGGGCCGAGAATATCTTCGACGGCGTCCAGAATTTCCGGACGGCGCACGAGTTCGGCCATCCAGGTTGTCACCAGATGCAGTTTCTGGCGCTTCATCCCACTCATGTAATCGGGATGCTCGCGCTCGAAACTCTCCAAGGCTTGGCGGAATTCCTCGGCCTCATCGGGTTTCATTACCGGGATGGGATAGACGAATCCGTCGCGCCGATAGGCGGTCACTTGATCTGCGGTCAGTCGTTTTGTCATGGTATCAATGATTTTCGTCCCATTGCGTCGCCAGTCAAGCAGGCGAAGCGCCGCAGGGCCACCCTTCACCATTGAACAGCGTCGATCTTGGGCGTAGGTTTGCCGCCTGCCTGCAACAATAGCCGTCCTAAAATGTCCGACGGCGAAGAACAAGGAATTCGCGTTATGTCGTACATCGCTTCCCGCATGAGCCGCGTCCAGGTCTCGCCAACCATGGCCGTCACCGACAAGGCGCGCGCGATGAAAGCCGCCGGTATGGACGTCATCGGCCTCGGCGCGGGCGAGCCGGATTTCGATACACCGGAATTCATTAAGGAAGCGGCGATTAAGGCGATGCGCGACGGCAAGACGAAGTATCCGCCGGTGCCGGGCATTCCGGAACTCCGCGAAGCCGCTTGTCGCAAGCTGAAGCGCGAGAACGGTGTCGACTACACGCCCGACCAAATCCAGATCGGCGTCGGCGGTAAGCAGATCATCTTCAACGCCATGATGGCAACGCTCAATCCAGGCGACGAAGTCATCATCCCAGCCCCCTATTGGGTGAGCTACACGGACATCGCTGCCTTCGCGGAAGGCACGCCCGTCGTGATCGAATGCCGCCAGGAAAACAACTTCAAGCTCTCACCCGAACAGTTGGAAGCGGCGATCACGCCGAAGACCAAATGGCTGTTCCTTAACAGCCCCTCGAACCCGACCGGCGCGGCCTATTCCAGGTCGGAGCTAAAGGCGCTGACCGATGTGTTGATGCGCCACCCGCAGGTGCTGATTTTCGCCGACGACATTTATGAGCACATCACCTATGACGATTTCGAGTTCGCGACACTGGCGCAGGTGGAGCCCGGTCTCTACGACCGCACCTTGACCATGAATGGCGTCTCCAAGGCCTATTGCATGACCGGCTGGCGCATCGGCTACGGTGCGGGCCCGAAGGAACTGATCCAGGCGATGAACGTCATTCAGTCGCAAAGCGTCTCCGGCGCCGCATCGATCAGTCAGTGGGCCTCGGTTGCCGCACTCGACGGCGATACTAGCTTCATCGCTGAGCACAACAAGGTCTTCAAGGACCGCCGCGACATCGTCGTTGGCATGTTGAACCAGGCGAATGGCATCGACTGCGCGACCCCGGAGGGTGCCTTCTATGTCTATCCGTCCTGCGCCGGGTTGATCGGCAAGACGACCGAGGCCGGCAAAGTGTTGGGATCGGATGAAGATTTCGCCGCTGCTCTACTGGAGCAAGAAGGCGTCGCCGTCGTCTTCGGCGCGGCCTTTGGCCTCTCCCCTCATTTCCGGATCTCGTATGCGTATGCGACCGAAGATCTGGAAGAAGCCTGCCGCCGCATCCAGCGGTTTTGCGGTTCGCTGAAGTAAAGGTGAGGGGACTGCGATCTACCGCGCGTAGTCGTCCATCCCCGCACGCTCCAACTGGCGCAACAGCATCGGCCATTCCTTACCGGCTTCAATGAAGCCGCCGGGGCCGTACATGCTGAGACCCATGTCGATGGATTTCTGTTGGGTCGCCGCCGAGATATCTTGCAGCTCCGCACCGCCGCTCATCGCGTCAATTTGGTGGCGGCACGCGGTTTCGATCCGGTAGATAAAGACGAAGGCCTCGCCAACCGTCTTGCCAACGGACAACAAGCCGTGATTGCGCAGGATCAAGATGGATTTGCCTTCCATATCCTTCACGATCCGCGGCTGTTCGCCCGCGTCTACCGCCGGGCCTTCGAAATCGTGGTAGCCGACCCAGCCCATGATCGTCAGCGACTTTTGGCTGTTCGGCAGCAAGCCGTGCTTCTGCATCGAGACGGCGGTACCGTAACGGCTGTGAGTGTGAAGTACGCAGTGCCGGTCGTCGCCCGACATATGAATCGCGCCGTGAATGATGAAGCCCGCTGGGTTCATCGGATAATCGCTGGCACCCAAAAGGTTCCCCTCGCCGTCGACCTTGATCAGAGACGAAGCGGTGATCTCCTCGAAGAACATGCCGAGGGGGTTGAGCAGGAAGTGGTCTTTGGTGCCGGGCACTCGCAGCGAGAGGTGCGTGTTGTTGAGGTCAGTCCAGCCATAGAGCGCACAGAGGCGATAAGCGGCCGCCAACTCGCAACGGGCCTGCCATTCCTCGGGACCGATATCAGACGGACGCCCGTCCTGCGGAAATTCAATGATCGTGGCTTCGGACATGATTAAAACTCCCATTCATTTGAAACTTAAATATATCGAATTTGTGCTGCAAAAAGGCGCGACTGGCGAAGCTCGCGTTCGGCAAAATCTAATATTATTTGCGCCGCTCATACTTTATAACGAAGTTTGCGCCATCCTCGTTATTATTGAGATTGCAAGGAGATCGCCCGGTGAATGTATCCTTAAACGAACACTTAGAAAAATTCGTGACCGAAGTTGTGGCTTCGGGCCGTTTCAAATCATCGAGCGAGGTTATCCGCGAAGGCCTTCGCCTGCTCGAGGAACGTGAATTGAAGCTTGTTGTGTTGCGGCAGGAGATCGAAGCCGGTCGAAAGAGCGGAGAACCCATTGCGTTCGATGCCGACGCGATTAAATGCCGTGGACGCAAAACTCCTACCACGGAAAAGAGTTATTGAGAGAAATACTCCTCCGACAGCTCGCGGAACGCGATCTCGACAATATCTGGTTATACATTGCCGACAAAGACTCGGCGGCGGCCGATAGACAAATTGACCAGTTTTCTGAAATATTCACCGCCATTGGTACATCACCCCGCGTCGGCGTCGATTCTTCTGAAATTGACGCACATTTAAGACGCTTCGTTGTCAATCAATATGTTGTCTTTTATTCGATCACCGACACAGCGATCATCATTGAGCGCATTCTCCATGGCGCCCGGGATATAGAAGCTTTGTTCGACTAACCCCTCCCCGTCCCGCCGTCCCGCCCTAACTCAAAAACGGCATTTTCACGAACGCGACGAAGGAGCCGTGCCGATGGCCGACTATCAGAAACCGATCCCGCAAGCATCGCCCGAGACCGAGCATTATTGGGCCGGATGTAAAGAAGGCAAGCTGCTGTTGCAGCGCTGCAAGGATACCGGCAAGGCGTATTTTCCGCCGCGCCCGTTCAGCCCGTACACGGGCTCGCGCGAGGTCGAGGTCTTCGAGGCCTCGGGCAAGGCGACCCTGTTCAGCTATGTCATCAACCATCGCCCGCCGAAAGGGTTCGAAGACGAGGCACCTTATGCCATCGCCGTCGTCGAGCTTGAGGAAGGTCCGCGCATGATGACCAACATCACCGAATGCGAACAAACACCCGAAGCGCTGGAACTCGATATGGCGCTTGAGGTGGTTTTCGAAGACATATCGGACGAGATTTCGCTGCCGAAATTCCGGCCGGCGAAAGGTTGAGGGGAGTATAGACAATGAAACCAGGTTCAATCGCCGTTGTCGGCGCCTGTGAGACCACAGAGCTCGGCAAGATCCCCAATATGTCCAACATTCAGCTGCATGCGGATGCGGCCCTCAACGCCATGGCGGAGACCGGCCTGAAGCCGAGCGATATCGACGGCATCGCCTGCTGCCGGGAAGAGCCAACGGAGATGGCGCATTATCTCGGTATCACGCCGAAATGGGTCGACGGCACTGCGGTCGGCGGCACCTCCTTCCTAATCCATCTGCGTCATGCCTGCGCGGCGATCAATGAAGGGCTCTGCGAGACCGTCCTGATCACCCATGGTGAGTCGGGCCGCTCCAACATCGTGAAGCCGCGCCCGGCCGTCCATCCCGGCAGTCTCAACGGTCAGTTCGAGCTGCCCTACGGGGTTGCCGGGCCGCCCACGATGTTCACCCTGCCGGTGCTCCGCTATTGCAAGGAGTACAACGTGCCGATCGAGAAGATCGCCAATGTCGCGGCGATCCAGCGCGAATGGGCGGGCAAGAATCCGCGCGCCATGTTCCGGGACCCTATCACCGTCGACGACGTTATGAACGCGCGGATGATCGCCTGGCCGTTCACGCTGCTGATGTGTTGCCTCGTCACTGACGGCGGCGGCGCGTTGATCGTCACCAAGTCGGAGCGGGCAAAAGATTTCCCAACCAAGCCGGTTTATGTCCTCGGCACCGGCGAGAGCGTTGAGTCGCGGATGGTCAGCCAGCTGGAAAGCTACACCAGCTCGCGGGCGTTCCGGGTTTCCTCGCAACAGGCGTTTGCGGAATCGGGTATCAAACATTCCGATGTCGACCACCTGATGGTCTATGATGCCTTCGCGCATTTACCGATCTGGGGCCTGGAAGATTTGGGCTTTTGCGAGCGCGGCGAAGGACCGGACTTCATCTGGGAGCGCAACACCGCCCCCGGCGGCAAACTGCCGATGAATACGTCCGGCGGCGGCTTGTCGTATACCCATACCGGCATGTACGGCATGTTTGCCTTGCAGGAAAGCATCCGCCAAATGCGCGGCACCGCACCCGCACAGGTCGACAACGTGCAGATCGGCGTGTGCCAAGGTGTGGGCGGCATGTTCGCGGCGGCGGGCACCATCGTCTTCACTAACCAAGAAGTCTAAAATGTTATATGGGAGACGCGCGATGCGCGTCGCGGTCTCCCATATATCTTCGGCAAGAATGACGTCGTCTCCGGCGTGTCCCGCCGGTTCACGCGGCTTTTGCTGCCTCGCGCAGCACCGGACGGCAGTGTCAGTAATGTCGTATTCTTCGAGCGCAACCTGGTGAAAGCGCCGGTTGAACCCGATGATATGGCGGGATAGTGTCTCCAAGAATACACATTTCCCGGGATCAAGCCTATGTCCGAGGCCGCAAATACAAATTTCAGTAACACTAAGATCAACGTCCCCGAGGCGTTCATCCATGAATTGAGAGCCCTTCTGGGAGATCGGATATCCACGGCTGCTTCCGTGTGCGAGCAGCACGGCAACGCGGAGGATTATTTCCCGATTGCGCCGCCGGATGCCGTCTGTTTCGCCAATTCGACGGAAGAAATTTCGGAGATCGTCAAACTTTGTGCGCGCGACGGCATTCCGGTTATTCCCTTTGGCACCGGTACCTCGCTGGAAGGACACGTCCAGGCACTGCGGGGCGGCGTCACGATCGACCTCACCAACATGAACGACGTGTTGGAAGTCAACGCCGAGGATTTGGACTGCCGCGTGCAAGCCGGTGTCACCCGCAAGCAATTGAACGAATATCTACGCGATACGGGCCTGTTCTTTCCAATTGATCCGGGTGCCGACGCATCCATCGGCGGCATGTCAGCGACCCGCGCCAGCGGCACCAACGCGGTGCGCTACGGCACCATGCGGGAGAATGTCCTCGGTCTTACCATCGTGTTGCCGGACGGGCGGATCACGAAAACTGGCGGTCGGGCCAAAAAATCGTCGGCGGGCTACGACCTCACCCGCCTCATGGTGGGCTCGGAAGGAACGCTCGGCGTTATTACCGAAATACAGGTCAAGCTATACGGTATCCCGGAAGCGATTACTTCTGCCGTTTGCCAGTACCCGTCATTGGAAGACGCAATCAACACGGTCATCTTGACCATTCAATCGGGAATTCCGGTAGCTAGGATCGAACTGCTGGACGAGAAGCAGATGGCCGCCTGCATCGCCTATTCAGACCTGAAAGGTTACGAGCACAAACCGACCTTATTCTTCGAGTTTCACGGCACGACCGCCTCCGCACAGGAACAAGCGGAGATGGTCGGAGGAATCTCCGACGATTTCGACGGCAGCGCCTTCGCCTGGTCCTCGACCACCGAGGAGCGCACCAAGCTATGGCAGGCCCGGCATGACGCCTATTACGCCGCTTTAGCCTTGGAGCCCGGCAAGAAGGGGATCGCCACAGATGCCTGCGTGCCGATTTCCAGATTGGCGGAATGCCTCTTAGAGACGCGCAAGGATATCGATGAGAGTGGTTTTATCGCGCCCATCGTCGGCCATGTCGGAGATGGTAATTTTCATCTCGTCATCTTGATCGACCCGGACAACGAAGACGAGATGCACCGCGCGCACGAACTGAACGACCGTCTGGTCCACCGCACCATCGCGATGGGCGGCACCTGCACCGGCGAACACGGCGTCGGCAGCGGCAAGATGGATTTCCTGATCGCGGAGCATGGCGGCGACGCGATCAGCGTCATGCGCTCGATAAAGTTAGCGATCGACCCGCAAAACATCATGAATCCGGGCAAGATCATCCGCGTCTAACCGGCACACCATTATTTGAATTGATATGACGGGCGAGACGCCCTAGCGTGTGCCCGCAGCGGGGAAGATTGAATTGCACAAGCTGTTATACGCCATCGGCGGCCTCATCGTTTTGATCGTCGTCGGATTATTAGTCGGCCCCAGTTTTTTCGATTGGAATGCCTACAAACCGCAAATCGCCGCAGCCGTGAAGGAGGCCCTGGGCCGTGAACTCCGCGTCGCCGGGGATATCAAACTCTCTATACTTCCAAGCCCCGCACTCAGCGTACAACGCGTAAGCCTTGAGAATGTCGTCGGTGCCGACAATCGCGAGATGGTCGCGTTCGACGAGGTCGAAGTAAACGTTGACATTAGCGCTCTGCTGCAGGGGAAAATAGCGGTTAAGAGTGTCCGTCTCGTGCGTCCCGTGATCGCGCTCGAAATCACCAAGGACGGCGACGCGAGCTGGAACATCGAATTGCCTGGAGCGAAGAAGCAGGCCGGCAGCACTCCCACATCTGAAACCGCACCGAGCACCTCCGGAGATCTCGCGGTCGCCGTATCCCTCGATAGTTTGAAGATTGAAAATGCGACCATCACCTATATCGACGCTCGTTCCGGCCTATCGGAGCGTATTGAGAACCTGACGACCGAAATCGCCGCAGATTCCCTGTCCGGCCCCTTTTGGGCGGAAGGCGAGGCAACGGTAAAACAAATTCCGATCACCTTCACTTTGGCCGTCGGACACATGACACCGAACCGACCGCTACCGTTGACCTTGCAGCTCCGACACAAAGATTCCGAGGCCGACGTTCGTTTCACGGGCAATCTCAGCGCTCTCACCCAGGATGCAATGCTTTCAGGCAAAGTCGAAGTCTCGGCGCCAAATATATCCTCGGTCGCGCAGAACGTCGCCAATGCGAGTCTACCGGCCGTTTTATCAAAGGCATTGAGCCTGAAGGCGGATGTGAGCGCATCGGCGACGGAGTTCGGTATCAACAAGCTTTCCTTGCGGGTCGGCGACATGGCCTTCGCTGGCGCCGTTCACGGGTTGCTGAAACCGAGCATGGAGATCGATGTCGTTCTAAGTTCGAGCTCACTCGATCTCGATCAATTGACGACACCACCGGCCGCCGCCAAACCGATGGCAGAAGGTAGCTCGGGTGCCGTGGAAACAAAAATTACACAACCGCCGCAAAAACCCAGCGCCCCGTTTGATTTACCGAAGGATATTTCGGTTACTTTCGATTTGAGCGTGGAAACCGCCATCTACAAGAGTGGCATCATTCGCAACGCGTCTTTAAGAGGCGCATTACGGAATGGCGCGGTAACGCTGGAACGTCTGGCCGTCACTCTTCCCGGAAGCTCCAATATTTCCATAACGGGAGCCGTCACACCAACGAACGGACTGGTCCGGTTCGAGGGAGATATCGCGGCGACATCCGACAATGTACGCGGATTGGCACAATGGCTGGGTGCTGATCCTGCGACTTTGCCCGCGGACCGCCTGCGGAACTTCTCGTATACAAGCAAACTTCAAGCAACACCTGAGGCCGCCGAGATGACCGACATCGCCATTCAATTGGATGCGATGCGTATCAATGGCGGAATGGCTGTGGAACTCCGGGACAAGCCTGGCATCGGGTTGCGCCTCGCAGTCGATAAACTGAATTTGGATGCCTATCTTCCAAAAACCGAATCGATGCCGCACCCGGAGAATCCAGCGGCGTCACCACAGACGTCCGATCCTTCACCGTCAACGAAAGTGCCTGCCGATATTGCTGCCACCGGCCTCAATCGCCTCCTCAACACTTTGGATGCAAATATCGAGATAACAGCAGGACGACTTTCGTTCAAAGGAGAGACCGCCCAGAACGCCAAAATCGACCTGACAGTCTTTGACAACAAGGTCACGATCAGGGAAGCCAGCGTGGCCGACTTCGCCGGTGTAGGTGCTTCGTTTGCGGGGACACTGACGAACAATAAGGGTCAACCCGCGCTCGGCATCGATTATGCGATTGTCGTACGGGATGTGGCTCGCTTTGCACGTTTCGTAGGCGTACCTCTGCCAATCTCCGCGGCGCGCCTAGGAGAAGTTTCCAGCGACGGGCATGTGGATGCCGCGTTGCAGGGTTTGAAGGCAACTCTGCGTGTGAATGCCTTGGGCGCCGACACGAACATCAACGGTTCCATTGGGAACTTTCTAATCGAGCCTCAACTTGATCTCACGGTCAGCATCAAACATCCCAATTTGACGAAATTGGCCCGCAATTTTACACCCGACTACCGTCCAGCCGCGAAGAAACTTGGTTCTCTATATGCGTCATTCCGCGTCCAGGGCACGGCGCAGACCATGGCGCTATCCGATATCGATGTGAAGGCGGGACCGGTCGCCGTTCTCGGCACTATCAATGCCACTCGCCCGACAGGAAAAACCAAACTAGAGATCGAGTTGAAGACTAGCGAGATATTACTGGATCTATTTTTACCGGCGCCGAAGGCGCTGAGCGCAAGAAGCCAAAACAGTCGGAGTACCGGACGGTCGACGCCGACGTGGAACAATCGGCAAAACACCGAGAGATGGTCGTCGGCACCAATTGCACTGCCTATCCCAGGCGATATCGACGCCAACGCGACTATCGAGATGGCCGCCCTGACGAAAGACAAAATTAGTCTCAAGAGCATAAAACTTCGAGCTGTGTTGGCTTCCGGAAACTTGGCTCTGGAAAGTTTCACCGCATCACTGTTCGGTGGTACAATTCAGGCAAAAGCCACGCTACTACCTCAGGGGAAGAAGGCGTCGATCGCCGCCGAATTGACAGTCAATAAGATCAATAGCCGTAATGCCGTCAAGGCCCTCACCGGGCACGACCGGGTAGAAGGACCACTCTCCCTCAAAGCGAATGTGGCTACCATAGGTAACAGCGAAATCACGCTGGTATCCGCCCTCAACGGCAATCTCTCATTGACGGGTCAGACGCAAATACTTTTGACGAAATCTGAACGAAATCAAATTGGTGTCGTGTCCGCAGGTGGTCAGCTTCTCGCAACATTGCTTGGCAATAAGGTACGCGAACTTCAGCGCCTCACGCCGATCACTCAGCTGATCACGTCACTGGACCAGGCATTCGGACGAAACCCCGCGCTGCTCAGCGGTGACCTCCGTATCGTCAATGGTGTCGCGCAAACGGATAATCTGGCACTTTCCGGTCAAGGGAACACGGCCACAACACGCGCCATCATCGATTTGCCGCGTTGGCAATTGTCTTCGGCGACAGAGTTGGTCGATGACCTGCAGCAGGAACCGCTGGTGACATTCGATGCAGCGGGGCCCATCGATGCACCATCACGGACCAAAGTCGGCGGAAGTCTACTGAGGCAAGGTACAACGTCGGCATCGGAAAAAGCGCAGAACCCGCTAAAGCAAATCCTGCCGGGTCTGCTCGGTGGTTCAAAGTCTTCCGGGTCTCAGGAACAGAAAAAAGTCAATCCAGGGAAATTACTGGAAGGCATTTTCAAACAACTACAGCGTTAGTGTCTTTCCCGGCGATCAGAAAGCTTTCTAACGCCACCGTCCTTTTGCGTCGAGAAGGACGTGTACGCGGATAGCGCTGGATAAGTTACCTGTACGCCCATCATCAATTTCCGATACTAATTGATTGACCGTTTGGCCGTTTCGAGTCGCAATCTCCTTAAGGGCGTACCAAAACGCATTCTCAAGTGACACACTTGTCCGATGTCCAGAGATAACCACGGAACGTTTTTTGATTGCCAAAGCGTCACTGCCAGCTTCGGCGATTTCCTCCGGCACATCACCATGAGATGATTTCGATGTATTTTTTGCGGCTAGGGCCATTTCTTATTCAGCTCCCCATAAAGGCAACAAAGATCTAGAGTTTCCGAAAACTCCAAACCTATACACAGTTCTTGCCTCAACGCGATCAGGTTGATCCACTTAGTAGCGTTAGGGTCGCAACCTAGAATAGGAGGTTTTCACGGTAAAGACAAAGCGTCAGTCCCGATAAATTATTTCAAACGGGTGCGTTTTGACACCTAATTCCCGGATCAGGGTGCTCCTAAAGAGTGGACGAAATCAGAAACGGCGGCGGCAGTTTGAGCGAGGTTTTGCTCCAGGGTCCTGCCGGATTTCTGACGGGGCTTAAAGCCATGGTCACCATCGCCGAGCCATTCGAGCCGAATCGCGGGCGAAAGGTCATAACCCGCCACTTCGTCTTGGGACCCGAAGGTGTCGCGTTCTCCCTGACAGAACAGGCTGGGGGTCCGCAAACCGCCGAGATGTTCCGTCCTCAATTTCTCCGGCTTTCCCGGCGGATGAAATGGATACCCGAGACAGACCAATCCAGCAGCGCCGATCTCATCGGCAATCATGCTTGCGACGCGCCCGCCCATTGATTTACCACCCACGATTAGGCGGGAGCAATCGATCCCCTCGACGGCTTGCCGCCACGCTTCGCGAAGAACAGGCAACCGATCCGGCCAAGCCTTCTTTCCCGTTGGGCGCCGTCGGGCCATATAGGGGAATTCGAAACGACCCACACGTAAGCCCGCTTGCGATAATGCCGTCGACATCGTCTCCATGAACGGCGCATCCATGGGCTGGCCCGCCCCATGAGCCAATACGATCACATAAGGTGAATCCATCGGACCATTCCAAAGGAAACTGGCTTTTTGCTCGACATACGGTTCTCGATTCATCGTCTTGCAATCCTCTTGTGACATCTCGCTCAATTCGAATCAACCGCTCTACAACGCCAAAAGACCTAGCCATCTTCCCAAGATAGCATTAGCGACAGCCTCCCCTCGGCAATCAGCAGCAAGTGCCCATTGCGGCAGGAGTTCTTGTATGAGCGAACTAATCGCAACGGACGGGTCGCAAGTCGTCACGTCCGTCGCAGAAAAATTGGTCACCTTAACGGCGGACAACCAAGTCTTCGGTATTCCTATCCTCGCTGTACAGGATATCGTCGAGCCGCTCAAAATTACACCAGTACCCCTCGCACCTTCCGCCGTGGCCGGTGTCATAAATCTTCGCGGTCGCATCGTCATAGACTTGCGCCACTGTTTAGGTGATCTGACCTATCATGCAATCGAACATCAGATGGGCGTCACAGTCGAATATCACAATAATCTATATACGCCGCTCGTCGATAAAATCGGCGATGTTGTCGCCGTCGAACAATCCCTCATCAAAAAAGCGCCCGCGACATTAAGTTAAACACTGCGGCGACTCTGTAAGGGTATCATCCGGCGCAAGGAGAATTTGTTGGTCGTCTTGGACGTTAAAAAAAACTCAACCCGGAGACGATTTTCAACACGCCGACGACAACGCGCAAACGCCGAAAGGTCGATCACTATAAACAGGTCGACAAGAAAATCGCGTTTGAAGTCAAAAGGCGCAAACCGGAAGCTAACGATAGCGACCCGACGCATTCGGAAAGCGACGCTCCGAATAAATCCGCTTCTAATTCCGGGGCACGGTCCATCTTCGATCGCATTGGCGGCGAGATCGGTGTCCATGGCGCAGTATCGTTGCTGTCTAATCGACTCATGGAAGACCCTCAATTAGAGAACAGCGTTTCTGCCTCAAATATCAAACAGGTCATCGCGACCTTCGTCGGCCTCCTGACTAAACGTCTTGGCGGTCCGGATGCATCGTATGCTGGAAATTCAATTGAAGATGCACTCGCCGATTTACAGATTAGTGGGGCGCAGCTCAACGACATTGTCCATCATCTACGCTCGGCGTTAGAAGTTATGGAAATGCCGGCGGATTTGGTGCACGAGGTGCTCACGGCGCTTTAATCGGCGGAACGTTTTCTTTTTTTCCGTTTAGCCGCCGAGGCCGCCACAAATGCCTTTTGGGCCCATTCGGCGAGAATATCTGGATCATCCAGGACATTGTCGGAAATTTTCGAATACGGCATCTCTAGCGGTCCTTTGTTGTTCTTATGCTGATAGGTAAACGGTTTCATACCGCGTGCTTCGAAATCCCCGCGGTTGCGATCATCGGTCCGCAAATACTAAACATCCGACGCCACTAACCAAAACATCACGTCATCTCGATAAAGACCTGATCCGCCGAACATTTGGCAAATATCCACGCCGTCGAATTCGCGAAACTGATCTTCCAAATATCGGCTGAACTCCGAATTGGTCGCCATCGAATTGCTCTCTACTCGAAATTCAATTCAGCCAAAATTTCGGTTCGGTCGCCATCCAATGCAGGTATACGGGCCCGGTTGTCATTTGGCTTCAACGGCATGCAACCGGGTACATTCACAAATGGTAGATCAGGAACGCCATCCAAGGGTTGCCACGCCACGCCGCCGACTGCGGCGACATGGCCGTCCCGCGCCGCATCCTGGTAATCGTTCACGATCGCATAGGGTACGTCGGCCACCGCGAAAGCCTCCGCAAGATCACTAAGATGGCGTGCCGCGACAGCGCGCTCGATCGGCGGTAACAATTCTTCGACATGCGCGCGCCTTCCCTCGATGCTGTCGAATCGTTCGTCGTCCGCCATATCAGACAACCCCAATACGGCACATAGCGACCGGAAGAATTTTTCGCGAACCACGGAGATATTGATGTATCCATCCGCCGCCGTATAGGTGCCGGTCGGCGGCAAGGGACTGCCGCGCGGTGGCGTCGGATCGATTTCTCGCGCGATCAGGCCCTGTTGCTGAAAAAGCAACATTGCCTGCATCAGACTGACATCCAAGCGTCGACCGCCGCCATGCACCGCGCGCCCGTAAAGGGCGGTTACCAAAGTCTGATAAGCGATCAAACCGGTTGTATAATCCGGAACGGGGAATTCAATCCGCTTGGGTGCTCCATCGTTGTCCGGATTGCTCATCATTAATCCCGAAAAAGCCTGCAGAATCGCATCAGTCGCGGGACGATCCGCATAAGGCCCAGTCTGCCCAAACCCGGTAATCGACATATAGATAAGATTTTCATTCTCAGCGCGCAGCGCCTCGTATCCGAGGCCGAGCCGTTCCGCGACACCGGCCCGATTGCTTTCCATGAACACGTCGGCCCCTCGTGTAAGCGCCCGCACGATTTCCACACCTTCAGACGACTTCAAATCGGCGACGATTGCGCGCTTACCTCGGTTGCTTGCCACATAAGCGGCACTTCGATCGGGCCCCGCCGGCACGCCCAACCGCCGTGACCAATCGCCCTCCGGTGGCTCTACTTTTACAACGTTGGCGCCGTTTTGGGCCATCAACATCGCGCAATACGGCCCCGCTAAACCTTGGGTTAAATCGATCACACGCAATCCGTCGAAGGCTGGCTTAAATTCAGGACCAATCATGAATCAGAATCTCACTAACTGTTTTGCCGTCTTGGTTTCGTGCCCGAAAATGGGTTCCCCTAAATCCTTCAAGATCAAGGAGATCATCCCAGAATATGGGCCGCCGAAACCCCGCCTCAACGTCGAACGTATCCGCGAGGCCGCTCCGAACCTTCTCCTGAATCAAAATGGTGAATCCCATCAATCCTTGAGCGATCGGTGCCCGCATCCCAATTGCGGCTGCGGCCTCCGCGTCATGGTGTGCTCGCAGATGCGGAAACTCGAAACTATACCCGCTCACCATAGCGGGCGTGATTTGCATCGATCGAAGCGCATTGAAGCGCTCAGATTCCGGTTCTGACATTCGGGTCTTCACAGCGATCGTTGACGGGTCAGCATCCAAAATCAAACTCTGATGATCAATCGTGACAGGTATGGTTCCGTCGGCGCGCTGGAACGCAAAGCCAATATGGATGTATCGCCCACGCCTGTCCGGTCGCACATTATCGACGCGTGCCAACACTTGCAGACTTTCTCCCAGTGAAACGGGCACGCTTTGACGTACCCGGACACCGACATGCAACCGCTTGGCTCCGAGAGCATCACGAGGTTGAGCCCCGTGCAAACAATCATTCGCAAGAATGGAAACATCAACTGAGTTCCCAAACAATGTGCCGTCCACGTCCGCTGCTCGATGAAACATTCCCTGGCGCGCGCGGTCAACGGTGGTCTCCCAATTCGGCAGACAATAGCCGATGGTCTCGTGCGCCGGAACAGACACTTCAGATCGCCTTGAAGAAGTCCTGGCCTTTGTCATCGGTGACGATAAATGCTGGGAAGTTTTCTACTTCAATTCGCCAGATCGCTTCCATGCCAAGATCTTCAAAGGCAATACATTCGACTTTCTTGATGCAATCGAGGGCGAGACGCGCCGCTGGACCACCGATGGATCCGAGATAAAATCCACCATTCTTCTGACAAGCCTGTCGCACAATGTCCGAGCGATTTCCCTTGGCGAGCATGATCATCGAACCGCCCGCTTCCTGGAATTGATCCACGTACGAATCCATTCGCCCAGCCGTGGTCGGACCGAATGAGCCGGACGCATATCCCTTTGGGGTCTTAGCCGGCCCAGCATAGTAAATCGGGTGATCCTTGAAGAATTGCGGCAGTGGCTCGCCTTTCTCCAAACCTTCGCGAAGACGCGCATGGGCGGAATCGCGAGCGACGATGATTGGCCCCGTTAGTTCCAACCGCGTTTTGACCGGATATTGGGTGAGAGTTCCCAAGATTTCCGACATCGAGCGATTGAGATCTATCTTGACTACATCGCCGCCTAATTCGCCTTCGGCGATCTCCGGCATGTATTGCGCCGGATTGTGCTCCAATTGCTCCAGAAACACACCGTCCTTGCTGATTTTTCCAATGATCTGGCGATCCGCCGAACAGGACACGCCGAGGCCGATGGGCAGGCTCGCACCGTGGCGCGGCAAGCGAATGACCCGAACGTCGTGACAAAAATATTTGCCGCCGAATTGCGCGCCGATCCCCATGTCACGGGTTAGCTGGAGGACTTCCTGTTCCATCTCGATATCGCGGAACGCCTGTCCCAAATCGCCGCCCGTCGTCGGTAATCCGTCCAGATAGCGGGCCGAAGCAAGCTTCACTGTCTTCATATTGTACTCGGCGGATGTGCCGCCAATGACGATCGCCAAGTGATAGGGCGGGCAGGCAGCCGTGCCGAGTGTCCGGATCTTCTCATCCAAGAACGCGAGCATGGCCTTCTTGTTCAGACGAGCGGGCGTCTCTTGATACAGAAAGCTCTTGTTCGCCGAGCCGCCGCCCTTGGCCAGGAAGAGGAATTTGTAAGCATCGCCGTCTTCCGCATAAATCTCGATCTGTGCCGGAAGATTAGTCTTGGTGTTCGCCTCTTCGTACATGGAGATCGGCGAGACCTGGCTGTATCGCAGATTGGTCTCGGTATAGGTGCGATGCACACCGAGCGCGAGGGCCGCTTCGTCGCCACCGCCAGTCCAAACGCTCTGTCCCTTCTTGCCCATGATAATGGCCGTGCCGGTATCCTGACACATCGGCAAAATTCC